>RFSP01000402.1 GCA_009923895.1 Betaproteobacteria bacterium
ATCCAAACGGTTCCAAGAGCCGTTTTCCCTCGTAAACAGGGGGGTTCACGACTTGTTTGCGTTCGCCAGGCGGTCACCTTAGAGCGGCCACGAACGGTTTGCAACACCTTCCAGCCGCTTTGTGCCTGGCTGGCGATATAGGCCTGTGCAGCCTCACGCTGAACGTCGATAGAGTTGAACTCCACGGCGACGCCTTCATCGCTGGAGACGCGGCAGTAAATGGCGCAGCGGCGTTTGGGCGCTGAGGAAGGGCAGGGCGCCAGTGCGGCGATTGGGTTCGGTGGTGGGGTCAATGTGGTGCTCCAGGCTGTATGGGAGCACCATTTGCGCAGATCAATCGACCTGAATCCTGCCCTTTGGGCGCGCATGCAAGTTCATACCGGACGCCTGGGCGTTCTTCTCAGCCCACGTGCCAAAGGAGGACTTTTCTTGATCAGAGCGAGATCGGCGGTGTGGCAGTGTCTGCAGCTTCACAAACGGCCCGCCAGTCCCCAGACCAGTGCGGCCACGAACAACAGGACATAGGCCGTCGTCACGGCCCAAACGGTGCGCCGAGACGTCACTTCGCCCCATCCCGCCACAGCAAGCCCGACCAGCGGAAGCACCTGCTGCGCGTGGATGCCGAGGAAGTGGGATGGCCGAAGGTCCCCGCCCGCCATCGACCAACCGACGACTGGCAAGACAGCGATCTCGGGCGGCTTGAATATGGGGACTGATAGCAGAGCACCAACGCTGGCGCCGAGGACAAATGTCATCACCAATCCGATGATCACGGCCAGACGATAGGCCGCTGGACGCTGCGGATCACCATGCCGTATCAACAGCCACGCCAAGACGACTTGAGTGGCCGTGAGCGACATCGCGCCGATCCCCATCAACGCGTACATGACGGCGTGGAAGATATCGCCAATGTTGTAGTGCGATCCTTGGCCCAGCGCGGCCTGCACGGTGATGTAGACGAGTTCGAAAGTCCCCGAGCCGATCAGCACCCACACCATCACGGTGACTGCGCGCAGGTGGCGCGCCCCGGCCTGGAGATGGCCCACGAGCCAGGCGGTGGTCAGGGCAAACAGTCCTACTGACAGCAGGAATTTCATCGGCTTCAGCCAG
>RFSP01000403.1 GCA_009923895.1 Betaproteobacteria bacterium
TGTAGGCGCGCACATAGATCTGCATGAATGCGCCGCGATACCAACCCTCGGGCAGCGGGCTGGCCTGCATCTGCGCGGTCACGGTGCCCAGATCGGGGACCGCATAGCTGGACCCAGTGCCTGGGTCGACCGGCGGGGTCGTGTTGGACGAGCCGCCGCCTCCGCAGGCCGACAGGCACAGCGCCAAGCTCAGGGTGATCCACAGCGTGTTCAGTTTGGACATGGTTTTCGACGGGGCAAACAACCGGCATATTTTGCAGGACTCTGCAACCGATCGATAATTCGGTTTTGGTCTGTTGAATACACCCACGCGATGTCCACCCTCCTTATTCAATCTTCTCGTTCTTCCTCCCGTTTATTCGCCCAGTCTGCCATGGCCTTGGCTGCAGCAGGTCTTTGGGGATGCGCCCAGCTGTCGGTGTCGACTTCTTCGACCCCCACGCAGCCGCCGCCCGCCGCCGCCAAGGGGCCGGCACCCGCCGCATCTGCGGTGGCAAGCGCGGCCTCCGCAGCGGCTTCAAGCCCCAATGCGGGGTCAGGGTCAGGCAATGCCGCAGCGAACGCCGCTGGCGCACTGGCCGCACGCATGGCTTCGGCAGCAGCCGGCGCTCCCCCGGCTTTTGCCGAGGTCATCAAGGACGCCAAGCGCACCGACGGCTTTTTGCCGATTTGGACCAAGGACGACAAGGTCTGGCTGGAGATCCCCGGCGATTTGATGAACCGGACCTTCTTCTTTTCAGCGTCCTTGGCCAATGGACTGGGAGAGCGGTACTTTTGGCCGGGACTGATGAGCAGCGGTCAATTGGTGTCGCTCAGAAAGGTGGGCAACAACGTGCAGTTGGTGGCCCGCAACCTGAAAGTCCGGGCCACCGATGGCACGCCCTTGTCCACAGCGCTGGGTGAGAGCTATTCCGACAGTCTTCTGGCCTCCACATCGGCGGCCTCAGCGCCGCATCCGCAACGCAAATCTGTGCTGATCGATGCCTACGCCCTCTTGGGCGGAGACCTGACCGGGACTCAAACCCGATTGGAAGGGTCTTATCGGCTGCCCTACTCCTTGGACCGCGGCAATTCCAGCATCACCAGCAACTTCAATGTGTGCTCCACCTC
>RFSP01000404.1 GCA_009923895.1 Betaproteobacteria bacterium
GGGGGAGCGAGGACTGGCCCTCGTGATGACGGGGGGCTAAAGGTCTTGCCAGCTTAGGATTTGCAGGCCCTGGCGTTGGTGGCTGCTGTCGCCGCCATAAATGAGAGTGGGATGACTGCTGCCTGGGTCTGCTCGGTCTAACCACCACTGGAGTGTTTGGGTCCAGTCGGGAGTGTAGGTGCTGCCAGATTTGATTTCGATGGGGCGAAGGCCCTGGGGCGTGTCAATGATGACGTCGATCTCGTGGCCCGTGCTGTCGCGCCAGAAGTGCAGATTGGAGTCTTGGCCGGCGTTGAGGCGTTGTTTGAGCAATTCGCTCAGCACCCAGGTTTCGAACAAGGCTCCTCGCGCCGCATGGGTCTCGAGCTGGGTGGCACTGCGAATGCCCATGAGCCAGGCAGCGAGTCCGGGGTCAAGAAAGTAAAGTTTGGGTGTCTTGACCAGGCGCTTGCCGAAGTTTTGGTGATGAGGACGCAACAAGGTCACGATGTAGCTGGCCTCTAGGACGCTGAGCCATTGACGTGCCGTGACCGCACTGAGACCGCAGTCAGCACCTAGCGAGGCGAGATTGAGCAGCTGACCCGTGCGCGATGCGCACATTTTGACGAAGGTCTGGAACTGACCCAGGTCGCGAACGGCCACCAACTGCCGCACGTCTCGCTCGACGTAGGTGGCCACGTAGTTGGCAAACCAATCTGATGGAGATAGCGAGCGGTCGTAGAGAGCCGGATACCCACCTTGCAAGAGCATGTGTGCCAGGGTTTGCGGCAATTTCTGGGCGCGCTTGAGCTCGCGGGTACTGAGCGGTAACAGCTCCACCCTGCCCACTCGCCCGGCCAGGGACTGCGAAAGGCTGGCCAGGAGATGAAATTGGGCAGAACCCGTGAGGATGAAGTCCCCCATGATGCGCCGCTCGTCGACCAGGCCCTGCAGCCAGGACATGAGCTCGGGGCAGCGTTGAACTTCATCAAGCACAGCACCGTTTTTGAAACGCGCCAAGAAGCGACGGGGGTCTGAGAGGGCGAATTCGCGCTCATCGGGGTTTTCTAACGAGACGTAGGGCTTGTTGGCGAATACCGCCTTGGCCAGGGTGGTCTTGCCAGACTGAC
>RFSP01000405.1 GCA_009923895.1 Betaproteobacteria bacterium
CCAGCGTGATCGTCCACGTCCCGTCGCTCGCCACCTGCGCCGTCGGCGACACCGCCACCGTGCTCCCCCCGAACGTGTCCGAGATCGTCACCAGGCTTCGCGTCGTCACGCTCGTCAGCCGGTCACTCGTCGTCCCCGTCGTTCCCGTCCCCGCCGTGTCACTCCCCACCGACAGGTCCAGCGTCGGCGTCGCCGTCGACGTGTCAATCGTCACCGGCAGCGTCGCGCTCGACGTGTTCCCCGCCGCATCGGTCACCACCACCCGCAGCGTGTGCACTCCCTCGGCCAGCGCCGTCGACGTGATGCTGTAGCTGTCCGTCCCGCCCGTCGGTGGTGCACCGTCCGCATTCGTCCCGCTCACCACGACCGTGCCAAGCACCACCGTCCCGGTCGCCCCGTCGTACAGCGTGACTGACGCACCCTTCTCCGCCACGCCCGTGATCGTCGGTGTCGTGTCGTTCGTCCGGTTGTCCGCCGTCGTCCCCGTCGTCCCCGTCCCCGCACTGTCCGATGCCGTGTCCAGGTCGATCGTCGGCGTCGCCGTCGACGTGTCCACCGTCACCGCCAGCGCCGTCGATGCCGAACTCAGGGTCCCGGCCCCGTCCAGCGCCTTCGCCGTCAGCGAGTGGATCCCGTCCGCAAGCGTGCTGCTCGTGATCGTCCACGTCCCCGTCGTCCCGGCCGCTCCCTGCGTGATCGTCCCGCTCGTCACCGCAGTGCCAAGCACCGTCGTCCCGTTCGTGTCGTACAGCGTCACGTAGCTCCCTGCCTCGGCTGTACCCGTGATCGTCGGCGTCGCATCGTTCGTCAGGTTGTCTGCCGTCGTCCCGCTCGTTCCCGTCCCGCTGCTGTCGCTTGCCGTGTCCAGGTCGACCGCGGTCGGCGCACTCGACGTCGTGTCGATCGTGATCGCCAGCGCCCCGGACGTCGTGCTCGTGTTGTCCGCCGGGTCCACCGTCACCACCGTCAGGCTGTGGATCCCCTGCGCCAGCGCACTCCCCAGCGTGATCGTCCACGTCCCGTCGCTCGCCACCTGCGCCGTCGGCGACACCGCCACCGTGCTCCCCCCGAACGTGTCCGAGATCGTCACCAGGCTTC
>RFSP01000406.1 GCA_009923895.1 Betaproteobacteria bacterium
CAAGACGGACCCTATGCCAAGAAGCCTGCCTTTGATGACCTGATTCAGGGGGCCGTGGCCATTCCTTGGTTGGCCCATCAGGCCACCGGGCAGGAGCCGGCCTACACCCCCACGGCCATTGTGGATCGCGGCGTGGCGCTGTGGGCGGTGGGGCAGGTCAACGCCGCATTGGTGCATCAACTCAAAACGGGGCAAGGGCAACACATTCAAGTGCCCATGTTTGAGATGATGGCCAGTTTTGTGCTGGGTGACCACCTCTCGGGCCACTCCTTTGACCCCCCCTTGGGTCCTTTGGGCTACCCGCGCATGATCAACCGCGATCGCAAGCCCTACCGCACCCAAGACGGCTATGTGTGCGCCATGATCTACACCGACGGGCACTGGAAGTCCTTCTTTCAAGCGCTGGGGCGGCCTGAGGAGTTTGAGCGTGACGCGCGTTACCACAGCATGACCTCTCGCACGCAGCACATTGCCGACATCTACCGTGAACTCGGCGAGCTGCTGCGCACGCAAACCACGGCGCATTGGCTGGCCTTGTTTGAACGCGCCGACATCCCGGCCATGCCGCTGCACACGCCAGATACCCTGCGCGAAGACCCGCATCTGCAGGCCGTGGGGTTTTTCAACGCCTATGAGCACCCCAGCCAGGGGGCCTTGGTGGACATGGCCTATCCCAGCACCTGGTCTCAAACACAGCCGGGTGGCACGCGCCACCCTCCCACCCTCGGTGAACACAGCATCGAAGTGCTGAAAGAGGCCGGTTACAGCGACCCGCACATTGCCGAACTGATTCGCGCCGGCATCACCCGAATTCCCCAATGAATCAACGCACCTCTGCTGATCGACCCAGACCCTTGAGCGGTGTTCGTGTGGTGGACGTGTCCACCGTGGTCATGGCACCTTGGGCCTCACAAATGTTGGCAGACATGGGGGCGGATGTCATCAAAGTGGAATCGGTGGGTGGAGACCTCACCCGCCAGATGGGACCGCGTCGCCACGAGGGCATGGGCGCATTGTTTCTGACCATCAATCGCAACAAGCGCAGCTTGGTGCTCGACTTGCAAAAGCCCGCAGGACGCGA
>RFSP01000407.1 GCA_009923895.1 Betaproteobacteria bacterium
GCACCCACAGCCCTGGGGAGAGTTCACCAAGCGGGGCTTGCGAGCCAACGGCACGACCTGGCTGGACCGGACCAACTATTTCGCCAGCTTCGCCTCGAATGACGACAACCTGCGTTGGTATTTGGATTGGTTGGCTGATGCCTTGGTCAACAGCTTCATTGCCCGCAAAGACTTGGACACCGAAATGACGGTGGTGCGCAACGAGATGGAAATGGGGGAAAACAGCCCAGAGCGCATCTTGTTGGAAAAAACCTTGGCCGCCATGTTCGTGTGGCACAACTATGGCAAGTCCACCATCGGCGCGCGCACCGACGTCGAGCAGGTGGACATCGGGCGTTTGCAGTCTTTTTACAAAACCTGGTATCGGCCCGACAACGCCACACTGATCGTGTCGGGGCGTTTCGATCCTTCAAAGACGGCGCAATGGATTGCCAAGGCGTTTGGAGCCGTGCGCAAACCCGCGGTCGCGCTGCCCCGGCTGTACACCTTGGACCCGGTGCAAGACGGAGAGCGCGAAGTGGTGTTGCGACGCGCCGGTGGGGCGGGCGCGTTGATGGCGGCTTACCACTCGGTGCCGGGGGCCCATCGAGATCATGCCGCCGCAGAAATGTTGGCACTCGTCATGGGAGACGTGCCGGCAGGACGGCTGCACCGTCGACTCACGCAGGCACAGTTGGCGGCCAACACCTGGGCTTGGACACCCGCCTTGCACGACCCAGGCCTGATTGTTTTTGGCGCTGATCTGGGGCCTGGCCAAGACTCTCAAACAGCGGCCAAAGCGCTCATCGCAGCCCTGGAGTCCACGCGCGAAGAGCCCATCACGCAAGACGAGTTGGACCGGGCCCGGCGTCGATGGCTCAAAGGCTGGGACCAAACTTACAACGATCCAGAACAATTGGGCGTGGCCCTGTCTGATTCGGTGGCACAGGGAGACTGGCGGCTCTTTTTCCTGTTGCGTGACCGCGTGCAGCAATTGGCCCTGACAGACTTGCAGCGCTTTGCTCTTGAGCGTTTGTTGCCCTCCAACCGCACCCTCGGTCGGTTTGTGCCGACCGACAAGGCCGATCGAGCGCCCGCCCC
>RFSP01000408.1 GCA_009923895.1 Betaproteobacteria bacterium
CCAGCGTGATCGTCCACGTCCCGTCGCTCGCCACCTGCGCCGTCGGCGACACCGCCACCGTGCTCCCCCCGAACGTGTCCGAGATCGTCACCAGGCTTCCCGCCTCGCCCGTCCCCGTGATCACCGGCGTCGTCACGCTCGTCAGCCGGTCACTCGTCGTCCCCGTCGTTCCCGTCCCCGCCGTGTCACTCCCCACCGACAGGTCCAGCGTCGGCGTCGCCGTCGTGATGTCGATCGTGATCGCAAGGGCGGTCGAGGCACCGCTGACATTGCCGGCCGCGTCTGTCGAGGTGGCGGTCAGCGAGTGCACACCTTCGGCAAGGGTCGTGGTCGTGATCGACCAGGTACCCGTGCCACCGGCTACACCACTGACTGCAGTGTTCGATGCCGTCGCGGTACCCAGAACGGTGGTTACTCCATTGATGGTCCCGGAAAGCGTGACGGTGCTACCCGCCTCGGAAGTCCCGGTGACCACCGGTGTCTGGACGTTCGTCCGGTCATCAGACGTCGTTCCGGTCGTTCCCGTTCCGGCACTGTCGCTCGCGGTTGACAGGTCAAGGATCGTCGGAACCGTCGGCGTCACGTCGACATAGATGGTGACGGCGGTTGCGGTCGAGGTATTTCCAGCAAGATCGGTCACGATGGCCTGCACGCGGTAGGTGCCATCAGCCTGGCTGGCAAGGGTGAGGGTGTACGTGCCATCGCTATTGGCCGTGGTCACTGCCGTGCCACTGTCGGCAAAGGTTCCGCCACTCGTGCCGGACGCTACCTGCAACCGCACGCTGGTCACGCCCGCTGCCGCCGGTGACGTATATCCGGAATCGCTCGCACCAGTCAGGGTGAAGGCAGGTGTCCGTGTCCTGACGATGCTGTCGGTGGTCGTGCCATAGGTATCCGTGACCGCCAGGGTTCCCGCCGTCGGCGCGGTCAAGTCGACCGCGATGGTCACTGGTGAGGTCGTGGACGTGTTCCCCGCAAGGTCAGTCACGACCGCCTGGACACGGTATGTGCCGTCAGTCTGGGCGCCAAGCGTGAGGGCGTAGGCCCCATTCGTCAGCGACGT
>RFSP01000409.1 GCA_009923895.1 Betaproteobacteria bacterium
GAAGGCCGGGCTCGAGGGGTGCAGCTTGATGAAGCGGTCGATGGTGGACGTGGCCGCAGTCTTCTCGTTGCTTTTCCATTGGGAGTAAGCCAGGTCGAGCAAAGCCTGCTGACCCATCAAGGTCCCGGTCGCCCGTGCATCGATCTTTTCAAGGATCTTGATGGCCTTGTCGTAGCTCCCGCTGCTCATCTCGCTCTTGGCCTCGCCATAGAGCTTTGAGAGATCCTCGGCGGGGTTGTCCTTGTTGGGCGCAGAGCTGCAACCCAGGAACAAACCCATCAATGTCAAACCGAGCCACCGCGTGACGCTGGTGCGGCTCAAGTCGCCCAAGGTGGAAGACAATACTTGCAAAATGAAGGCCATGGGAAATTATAGGGATCCTTCGGAGTCCCCGGATGAAGAATGGGGTGTCGAAGGCGAAACTCGAGAATTGCGGGTGGACGCCAGCGGGCACGGCCAGCGCTTGGACAAGGTGTTGGCCCAGGGGGTTCCAGAATTTTCTCGCAGTTATCTGCGCAAGGCCATTGAGGAGGGGCATGTCCTGGTGGACAGCCAACGGGTCCTCACGCCGTCAAAGAAGGTGGTGGCCGGTCAGCGGCTGGATGTTCAGCTCATGCCCACGGCCGAGAGCCTGGCCTTTCGCGCGGAGCCGTTGGACTTGGATGTGGTGTTCGAAGACGAACACATCATGGTGATCAACAAAGCAGCAGGGATGGTGGTCCATCCTGGGGCCGGGAACTGGTCGGGAACCTTGCTCAACGGCTTGTTGCATCGCCACGCAGATGCGGTGGCGTTGCCTCGTGCGGGCATCGTCCACCGATTGGACAAGGACACCACCGGTCTCATGGTGGTGGGACGCAGCTTGCAGGCGGTGACGGCGTTGACGCGACAGATCGCCGCGAGGGAGGTGCATCGGGAATATCTGGCATTGGCTCACGGTCACCTCCAAGCCGACCAGGAGATTCAGGCGCCTGTGGGTCGCGATCCTCGACTGCGAACCCGCATGGCCGTTCATTCGTCTGGCAAACCTGCCAGAACCGACGTTTACGT
>RFSP01000410.1 GCA_009923895.1 Betaproteobacteria bacterium
ACAAAACTCAGACCCACATCGTTTTCGGTCATGTGCAAGGTGCGCGTGGCAAAAAGAATCTGCACCACCACAGCACAGTAATGACACATCTGCCACACGCCCATGGCACATGCCATCGCCACCAGCAAGGGTGTGTCTCGCACAAATTTCAATCCGCTGAGCAGGTCAGGCCAGAAGCGTGAGCCCTCGCGGTGGACCACCGTCTCCTTGATGGGAAGACCCTTGAGCACCAGCACTGAACACATCAGCATGAAGGCGTCGACGAGCAAGGCCACTGGGGCCCCCACCATCTTGATCAGGGCACCCGCCAACCCGGGCCCCGCCACCTCGGCGCCCGAACTGGCCAGGGCATTCTTGGCATGGGCTTCCACCAGTCGCTCGCGCGGCACCACTTGGGTCAGAACGATCTGCGCTGCAGAGCCCGCCACCACATGGACACAGCCCATGATGAAGCACACGGCATAGAGCCACGCCATGCCCAACCACCCCAGCCACCAAGCCAGCGGCACCGTGGCCAGGGCCACGGCCACCGTCGCCTCACCGGCCACATAAACCGGCAATTTGCGCACACGGTCCAACCAAACGCCTGAGGGCAATGACAACACCACAAAAGGCGCCAGACCCGCCGCCGTGAGCAATCCCATCTGAGTGGGCGATGCATGCAACAACACCGCAGCCGTCAGCGGCACGGCCAGCATGCTCACCTGCCCACCAATGGAACTCATGAGAATGGAGGTGAACAACCGCCGGTAGGCGGCGTCACGAAGCAGGTCGTCGGCGGGCAGCCTCAGTCGCTGTCGCAAGGCGCGCAGCGCACCTCTGAAATCATCGCTCGAAATTCTCACCGCTTACCAAAAGCACTCAGCTGCGGTAGTCCGCATTGATGCTCACATAGTCATGTGACAAATCACAGGTCCACACATTGGATGCAGCACTGCCGCGGTGCAAGTTCACCTTGATCGTGATTTCCGCCTGCTTCATCACACGCTGGCCATCCTCTTCGCGGTAGTCAGGATGTCG
>RFSP01000042.1 GCA_009923895.1 Betaproteobacteria bacterium
GGCATTTCTCGCGCCGAGCCGTATCTGTGTCTTGACGGGCAAGCCGCCCCCCGGTTTGCGCTGCGCATCTGCGCCCACCTGATCGCCCCAACCTCATCGCCCAAGGGCGAAGCCCCCGTCGCAGGATTGCGGCTGCGGTGTGACGTCTCGCAATTGGACCCCAGCTCGGCCGAAGCAGTCTTGCAGCTGCAAGACATGGCCCCTTGGTTCGAGCACAACGCCTGGATCCACTTTCTGGCCCCCCGTGGTTTGGAGCAATATTCGGGAGGCGGTTGGGGCACCCGCGACGTGTGCCAAGGCCCTGTAGAAATGCTGTTGGCCCAAGCCCAGGTGCAGCCCGTGCGCGACCTGTTGCAACGCACCTTCGCCGCCCAAAACCCCAACGGGGACTGGCCGCAGTGGTTCATGTTCTACCCCCGGGACGCACACATTCGAGCCGGTGACTCCCATGGCGACATTGTGTTTTGGCCCTTGCTGGCGCTGGCACGGTACCTCCTGGCCAGTGCAGACGCCGAATTCCTGAACGAGAAGGTGCCGTTCCACGGGGAGCCAGTGGCGGTCACGGTCAGCGAACACGTGGAGCGCGCCTTGGCGCTGATACAAGCCCGTTGTATTGGAGGCACGCATCTGGCGTCTTACTGGCACGGCGACTGGAACGACTCGCTGCAACCAGCGGATCCGGAGTTGCGCGAGCGCATGTGCAGTGGGTGGACTGTCACGCTTCACCACCAGACGCTGACCACTTTGGCGCAGGCGCTGCAAAGCCTGGGCCACGAGCTGCGTGCGCAAGATTTGCAGGCCCGAGCAGCCCAAGTGGCGCAGGACTTCCAGCGCTACTTGGTGGTGAACGATGTGGTGACGGGCTATGCCCTGTTTGACTCCGGCAGGGGAGTCGTCCAGAACAGCCCCTCGCCGCAGCACCTGATTCACCCCACAGACCACCTCACCGGCTTGAGGTACAGCCTCTTGCCCATGATGCACGCCGTGCTCGAGGACCTGCTCGAGCCCCACCAGGCCCAGCACCAAATGGCGCTGATGGCCCAACATCTTTGGGCCCCCGACGGGGCCCGCCTTTTCGATGCGCCCATGGTGTATCGAGGGGGACTGCAGCGACTGTTCCAGCGCGCTGAAAGCAGCGCCTTTTTTGGTCGAGAAATTGGTGTGATGTACACACACGCCCATCTGCGCTATGCCGAAACTCTGGCTCACATGGGACAAGCAGAGGCCTTTTTCCAAGCGTTGAGCCTGGCCCATCCCATTGGTCTGCGTCAACGCCTGCCACAGGCCAAAGCCCGGCAGGCCAACTGCTACTACTCCAGCTCAGATGCTGCATTTGCCGACCGCTACGAAGCCATGACCGGCTACCGCCAAATTGCACAGGGCACCGTCGCTTTGGAGGGTGGCTGGCGCGTGTACTCCAGCGGACCAGGGATCGCCCTGCGTTTGGTGTTGTGCAAGTGGCTGGGCGTGGAGTGCACGAAATCCCTCGTGCGACTGGACCCCGTCATGCCGGCCACGCTCGACGGATTGCGCGCACATCTGCAAATATGCGACCGTCCCGTCGAAGTCACCTATCGAGTGGGCGCGTCAGGCCATGGCGTGCGCGAGGTCATGCTCAACGGCCAAAGCCTGAGCTTTTCTCGCCAGGCCAATCGCTATCGTCTGGGCGCAGCGGTGTTGGCTCGCAGCTGCGTCGAGCCACTGCTGCGCGAACGGGACAATCGGCTGGAAGTGCATTTGGGGCAGGCCTGAGTCACGGCAAATTCAAGCCCAGCACCTGCTGCAAAAAGAGCACCGTGGCATAAAACTGGTAGTCCGCGTTTTCTTTGCGAGCGAAACCATGGCCCTCATTGTCGGCGCGCAGGTACCACACAGGCGTGCCGTTGGCGCGCACACGAGAGACGATCTGCTCGGCCTCGGTATAGGGCACACGAGGGTCGTTCTTGCCATGCACCACCATCAAGGGCTTGCGGATGCGGTGGGCTTGGGTCAGCGGCGAGATGCGCTCCAGATGGGCACGCATGTCGGGATCTCGCTCATCCCCGTACTCCACCCGACGCAGGTCTCGCCGATAGGTCTCGGTGTTTTGCAAGAAGGTCACGAAATGTGAAATCCCCACCACGTCGATCGAACCCGCGATGCGATCGGCGTAATGGGTGGCCACGGCCAGGCTCATGTATCCCCCATAACTGCCGCCGGTCACCACCACGCGCGAGGCATCCAGGTCGCTCTGTGTGGCCACCCAGTCCAGCAGCGCACCAATGTCCTTCACAGAATCCTCGCGCAACTTGCCGTTGTCCAGGGTCAAGAAGGTCTTGCCGTAGCCCGAGGATCCCCGCACATTGGGCTGGATCACCACCAGCCCCAGCTCTTGGATCAAATAGTTCGTGCGTCCCGCAAATCCCATGCGGGCTTGCGACTCGGGCCCTCCATGGATGCTGATGAGCACAGGTCGTTTGCCTGTGAATTTCCCCGCCGGCGGGCGGTTGATCAGGCCCGAGATGGTGCGCCCGTCAAAGCTCTTCCAACGCACAATCTCTTGCGGCGTCATTCTCGGCACGGGGGTGGATGTGGATGCCGGTCGTGCCCACGCTTGCAGGGTCCCTTGCTCCACATCCAAGGTGTAGAGCCGATTGGGTGACTGCGCATCGTTCACGGTAAAGGCCAGTTCCGGTCGCTGACGGTGAAACACCGCTCGCGTCACGCTGCCCGCAGGCAGTGCAGGAAGCACCTTCTGCGCCCCAGTGCGCGCATCCAACACGCGCAATTCATCTCGGCCGTCCACGTTGATGCGCAGGGCCACCCAAGCGCCATCGCGAGACACACTCACGCCATCCACGTCCCAGGGGATCTGCGCGGTCATGCGCTCAAGGCGTCCGCTGGCCACATCCCAACGCATAAGTTCACTGAATTCGCTGGCGCTGTCACTCACCACCCACAGCTGCCGGTCATCGGGGGTGAATGCGATGGGGCGATACGTAGCCACCGCAGCGGATGACGCCATCGGCAACGCCTGCCGCAGCGCTCCTGTGGCCGTGTCCATCCACCACACTTGCGACTCATTGGCCGAGATGTAGCGCTGCAGGGCCAGCTGGCGGTCATCGTGCGACACCGCTGCCACAGCCCATCCTGCACCATCGAGCTCTGCGATGCGCGTTTTTTGTTCTGGACGCAGGGGGTCGATCTTCCAGATCTGGGTCGTGGGTGGCGCTTGGCCAGCCACCCGATCCAAGGGCACCGAGGTGACGATGATGGCGCTTTCGCGATGCAGCCACCCGCTGAACTGATGACGGCGCTGCGAAGAGGTGAGCAGGGTCATCTCGCGTGTGGCCAGATCCAGGCGGAACACTTGGTACGCCTCGTTGCCGCCCACCGCCCTTTGCACGACCGCATAGCGGCCCTCTTGCGGCTCATAAGACGCCGTGTTGACGGGCTCGTCGCCTGGCGTGAGCAATTCGGCATTGGCTTGTGGCGAGGGCAGCCGCCACAACTGGCTCACATGGCCGTTGGTGGGACGTCGGCTGATGAGCAACTCGCGTTGGGTCGGATGCCAGCCCACCAGGGCCATGCCATCAAAACGGTTGTAAGGCGCGACCCGGGCCACCAAACTTTGAGGCACGGCCGGCACGCCCTCGATCTTGAGCGCAGCGGGGGGCGCGACCACTCCTTGCGGTGCAGAAGCGGCCGTGGCCGCCATCGGCGGCTGGGCCTGCGGTGTCGCCGGTGGGGTCACCATGGGGTCGGTGACGGCGCAGCCTGACAAGGCCAGCCACCCCGTCAAACACCATGGAGCGAATCGAGCGATGAGCCCTGCGGACCCAACGCGACCGAGGCCCTTGGGTGGAGAAGCGTGGTTCATCAGGGTCTCACTGCGCCGTGGGCATCGCGAATTCGGCGCCTTTGGGTGTGCTGTCCGGCCAACGCTGCATGATGGACTTTTGCTTGGTGTAAAAGCGCACACCCTCCTCACCATACGCGTGCATATCGCCAAAGAGGCTGCGCTTCCAGCCGCCAAAACCGTGCCACGCCATGGGCACGGGAATGGGCACATTGATACCTACCATGCCCACTTGAATTCGACGCGCAAATTCACGCGCCACGCCGCCATCGCTCGTGAAACACGCCACGCCGTTGCCATATTCGTGGTCATTGACCAGTTGCACGGCTTCAGCAAAGTCTTTGACACGCACACAGGCCAGGACGGGGCCAAATATCTCTTCTTTGTAGATGCGCATGGTGGGCTTGACGTGGTCAAACAACGTGCCTCCGGTGAAGAAGCCCTTTTCCAATCCAGGCACCTGATGGCCGCGTCCGTCGACCACCAGGGTGGCGCCTTCGGCCACGCCGATACCGATGTAGTTTTCAATGCGGTCGCGTGCCTCACGGGTCACGATGGGGCCCATCTCGGCATCCAGCTCCATGCCATTTTTGATTTTGAGGGCGCGGGCCCGCTGGGCCAGCACAGGCATGATGCGATCGCCCACGTCGCCCACCAACACCGCCACCGAAATGGCCATGCAGCGCTCGCCGGCCGAGCCGTAGGCGCTGCCGATCAAGGCATCCACGGCCTGTTCAAGGTCAGCATCGGGCATCACCACCATGTGGTTCTTGGCACCCCCCAGTGCCTGCACGCGCTTGCCATGGTGAGCCGCCGTCTCGTAGATGTATTGCGCAATGGGCGTGGAGCCCACAAACGACAGCGCCCGCACATCGGGGTGGGTCAACAAGCCATCCACGGCCACCTTGTCGCCTTGCACCACGTTGAACACGCCATCGGGCAGGCCTGCTTGTTGCAGCAGTTCGGCCATCAGCAGCGACGCAGAAGGGTCGCGCTCGCTGGGCTTGAGCACAAAGGCGTTGCCGCAGGCCAGGGCCACCGGAAACATCCAGCAAGGCACCATGCAGGGGAAGTTGAACGGTGTGATTCCCGCCACCACCCCCAAAGGTTGACGCATCGTCCAGTTGTCGATGCCGGTGGACACTTGGTCGGTGAAGTCTCCCTTGAGCAGCTGCGGAATGCCGCAAGCAAACTCGATGATGTCAATGCCTCGGGTGACTTCACCCTGAGCGTCGGTGTACACCTTGCCGTGTTCTGCCGTGATCATGGCCGCCAGGGCATCACGGTGGGCCTCCATCAAGGCCAAGAACTTGTTCATGATGCGGGCACGGCGAATGGGCGGCATGTCGGCCCACGCCGGCTGGGCCTTTTTGGCCGCGGCCACCGCGGCTTGCACATCGTCAGGGCTGGCCAACACCACTTGGCGGGCCACGGCCCCCGTGGTGGGATTGAAGACGTCTTGCGTTCGCGAGCCGGTGCCGGCTCGGCGCTCACCGGCAATCCAGTGGGTGATGGTGTGAGTGGCGGTGTAGGGCGTGGGCGCGGCCATCGAGGTCTCCTGCCAAAATGTCCAAAGCCCTCGAGTCTAGACCTTGTGACCCAAATTGACAGCGCGCGACCCAAAAAGAACCCACCGCTTTCGCGGCGGGTTTCAAGTCCTCTGAGGAGGACGTCGTTGGGACTTGCACTGTAGAAGGCCAAAGGCCGAGTGATCCATCCCTAGTTCATCCCTCGTTCATCCCTGGTTGATCTCAAGTGCATGACAATGCGCACATGACGGACCCGCTTGTGATGACCGATGCCGAAGTGGCCGAACTCGACACGCTGCTCGCCCGGGTCCCGCCCCCCTTGGATGCCCTGGACACGTGTGCCTTGGACGGATTTTTGTGCGGCGTGCTGTTGCAGCCCAAAACGATCGCCCTGGAACGCTGGTGGCCCTGGGTCGTGGATGTCGATGCCCGTCCTTGGCCCGCTGGTGCGGACCCCCAAGGTCTGGCCTCATTGCACCGCTTGGTCCTGCGTCGCCACGCCGAGCTCGACCGCTGCATCGAGACCCGGCAGTGGTTTGACCCTTGGGTCTATGAAATCGACGATCCCACCCTGACTGCCGCTCAAATGACGCTGCCCTGGGTGGCCGGATTCGCCACCGCGATGGATCAATTCCCCGAACTGATGGCCCTTGAGGAGCCGGCGTTGATGGAGCCCCTGGCGGTGCTCTACGCCGCCTTTGATCCGCAAGACCTGGAAGAGGCCGACGAGTTGCTGGCCCTCATTGACACCTTGGAGCCACCCGCCACTTTGAGCGAGGCCACCGAAGACTTGGTGCGCAGCGTGCTGCTGTTGGCCGACGTGACCCGACCGGTTCGCGCCAGGCCCGCCTCACGCAGCGGGCGCCCTCGCCATCACAATCGCCGCGGCCCTGCCGCATAGAATGCGCCATGCCCCGGAGCTCCTTTCGCGAACAAATGCTGCGCGTGCGCGAGGACGCCATCGTCACCGCGGTCAATCGCTTGCTTGCAGAAAAGGGGTTCGACCTCATGACGGTGGACCAGGTGGCCGCCGAGGTGGGCATTGCCAAGGCCAGCCTGTACAAACATTTCCCCTCCAAAGAGGCGCTGGCCGCTGCGGCCATGGTCCGCGTGATGGAGCAGGGGCTGCAGGTGGTGGACGACCAGGCCGCCCGTCACGATGCGGGGGTGTTGGACCGGCTGCAAGCCGTGGCACGCTGGGCCCTGCAGATGCAGCTGGCCGGGCAGATGCCCACCTTGCCCTCACAAAATTCGTCGCTGCGCTCAGAGCTCGCCACCCATGCTCGCTACATGGACCTGCTCATGGAAATCAGCGACAAGCTGGGTGCTTGGATCGTTGAGGCACAACGTGACGGCCACATCGATGCAAGCCTGCCCGCCGAGCTGGTGCTCTACACCTTGTACGCCCGCGCTTGCGACCCGGTGCCCGCCGTTTTGAAGTCTGGTGGGCGGTTTAGCGATGATGAAGTGGTGGAGTGGGTGCTGCAAACCTGTTTTTCAGGGCTGAGCGCCCGCACCTGAGACACCGTACCTGGCCTAACGCACCAACAGCACGGGCACCTTGCTGAGTGCCAGCACTTTGGTGGCGACCGACCCCGTCACCAAATTGGCCAAAGCCCCATGGCCATGGGAGCCCATCATCACCAAGTCTTGATGCTTTTGGTGGGCCTCTTTGACGATCTGCTCGGCCGCCGGGCCCACCCGCGTCATGAACGAGACGTGCAACTCCGGTCTCATGGCAAAGAACGCTCGGATGGGCTTGAGGACTTTGGCCGACTGATCGTCGTAATACGCTTGCAGCGTTTGCCGGTCCACCGCACCGGCCGCGCGTGGAGGAATGGGAGGCGCCACGTGCAGCACGGTAAAGACCTGGCTGGCCCCCAACCACTCCTCATGCGCCGCCAGATAAGCCAGCATGCGCTTGGTGTACTCACTGCCGTCAACGGCGACCAAAATTTTCATGTCCCAACTCCCTGGCAAACAGGGGGCAGTGTGAGACCGATTCGGGTCGCGGGCGTTGCGTCAGATCAAGAGGCCACGGTGGCCAAGCGTTGCGCCAAGCGTTGTGCCAACCGGGCCTTGGTGGCAGGCAGTTCTGCGGGCAAGCGGTGCGCCAACTGGCCAAACAGCTCCTCGTGCAAGGCGAGCTCTGCCTGCCAGGCTTGCGGGTCGATGTGCACCACCGAGTGGAACTGCTCGGCGCTGAAGTGCAGTCCATCCCAACGCAAGTCCTCGAAACGCGGGCTGTGGCCAAAGACATGCTCCTGCGCCCGGGCTTGCCCCTCCACGCGTGCGAGGATCCACTCGAGCACGCGCATGTTTTCGCCATAGCCCGGCCACACAAACTTGCCGTCGGGCCCTTTGCGGAACCAGTTCACACAAAAGATCTTGGGCAATGTCGCGCCGCTGGCCTGCAATTTGGAGCCCAGCTGAATCCAGTGCTGGAAGTAGTCCGACATGTTGTAGCCCATGAAGGGCAACATGGCGAACGGGTCGCGCCGCACCACCCCTTGGGCGCCCGCAGCGGCTGCAGTGGTCTCGCTGCCCATGGTGGCCGCCATGTAGACCCCCTCGACCCAGTCGCGCGCTTCAGTGACCAAAGGCACGGTGGTGGAGCGACGACCGCCAAAGATGAAAGCGTCAATGGGCACGCCAGCGGGCGAATCCCAATGCGGATCCAACACCGGGTTGTTGGTGGCCGCCACCGTGAAGCGTGCATTGGGGTGGGCCGCCTTGGCGCCGGTTTGTTTGGCGATCTCAGGCGTCCAGTCCTTGCCTTGCCAATCGATGAGATGGGCCGGCGGCTCATCGGTCATGCCTTCCCACCACACATCTGCGTCGTCGGTCAGCGCCACATTGGTGAAGATGGTGTCGCGGCGCAGCGAATCCATGCAATTGGGATTGGTCTTGTAGTTGGTGCCCGGCGCCACACCAAAGTAGCCCGCCTCGGGGTTGATGGCATGCAAGCGCCCTTGCGCATCGGGCTTGATCCAGGCGATGTCGTCGCCAATGGTGGTGACCTTCCAACCTTCAAAGCCCTTGGGCGGCACCAACATCGCGAAGTTGGTTTTGCCGCACGCGCTCGGGAAGGCGGCGGCCACGTGGTACTTCTTGCCCTGCGGCGAGGTGACCCCCAAAATCAGCATGTGCTCGGCCAGCCAGCCCTGGTCCCGTCCCATGGTGGACGCAATGCGCAGCGCGAAGCACTTCTTGCCCAGCAAGGCGTTGCCGCCGTAGCCGGACCCATAGCTCCAAATCTCGCGCGAGGCAGGGTAGTGCACGATGTACTTGGTGGGGTTGCACGGCCATGACACGTCGGCCTGGCCTGCGGCCAACGGGGCGCCGACCGTGTGCACACAAGGCACGAAGTCACCGTCACGGCCCAGCACATCAAACACGGCGCGGCCCATGCGCGTCATGGTGCGCATGCTCACTGCGACGTAGGGGCTGTCGGTCAGCTCGATGCCGATGTGCGCAATGTGAGAGCCCAAGGGGCCCATGGAAAACGGCACCACGTAGAGGGTGCGGCCTTTCATGCAGCCACGAAACAGGGCTTGAGGTCCGGTTTGCAGCCGCTCGCGCATCTCGGCAGGCGCCACCCAATGGTTGGTGGGGCCGGCGTCTTCTTTTTTGTCGGTGCAGATGAAGGTGCGGTCTTCAACGCGGGCCACGTCGCTGGGGTCGCTGCAGGCCAAAAAGCTGTTGGGGCGCTTGGCGGGGTTGAGGCGCTTCAAGGTGCCTGCGGCCACGAGTTGCTCGCACAGGCGGTCGTACTCTGGCTGGGACCCGTCGCACCAGTGCACGTGGTCGGGCTGGGTCAAGGCAGCCATCTCAGCCACCCATTTCAGCAGTCGGGGGTGTTGGACGTAGGCAGGGGCGTTCAGGCCCATGCCGGGATCGGCAGATGCGTTCATGGAAGGGGTCTCGGCAAGGTTGTGAATCTGGTTTCAGGCCAGTTCCCAGCCAGAAAGGCGCCAAGGGGCGCACCGACGCTGGAAACTCGCCGCAAACCACAGGCGCATCACTGTAATCAGGTGGTACCTATTTGGGGCATGGCGTCTGATTTTATGCAAATCGCGCATAGATAGACCCTGTTTTAGGCATTGCACTGGGTGTCGCACGCGATTGGGATCGGTTGATAGAAATCCTAAATCAACATGATCTCATCAATCAATCCACTAAATGCTGCGCCGCACCCAAAATTCTTTTCGTCGGCGCTGCTCTCGGTGCCGCAACCCATAAGTCAACCTCAAAACCTCAAAAGGAAACCCCATGTCGATCATCAACACCCCGGTGGCCCCCTTCAAAGCCACGGCCTACCAAAACGGCAAGTTCATCGAAGTGACCGAGCAGTCGCTGCAGGGCAAGTGGAGCGTCTTCGTCTTCTACCCGGCGGACTTCACCTTTGTGTGCCCCACCGAGTTGGAAGACCTGGCCGACCACTACGACACCTTCAAGTCCTTGGGCGTGGAGGTCTACGGCATCTCCACCGACACCCACTTCGCCCACAAAGCCTGGCATGACACGTCAGACGCCATCAAGAAGGTGCGCTACCCCCTCATCGGCGACCCCACCGGCCGCATCACCCGCGCCTTTGACGTGATGATCGAAGAAGAAGGCCTGGCGCTGCGTGGCACCTTCATCATCAGCCCCGAGGGCTTGGTCAAGACCGCCGAGATCCATGACAACGGCATTGGCCGCGACGCCAAGGAGTTGCTGCGCAAGGTGCAAGCCGCGCAATACGTGGCCAAGAACCCCGGCCAGGTGTGCCCCGCCAAGTGGACCGAAGGCGCCGCCACCCTGACCCCGTCGTTGGACCTGGTCGGGAAGATCTGACCCACCCCCTGAACTGATTTCATCAAAGGACCGATGCCATGCTGGACGCCCCATTGAAGGCCCAACTCAAAGCCTATCTCGAACGCCTGATCTACGCGGTCGAGGTGGTCGCGACCTTGGACGACCGGCCGGCATCGGCCGAGATGAAAACGCTGATTGAAGAGATTGTCTCGCTCAATCCAAAAGTGAGCGCCCGCTTTGATGGGGTGGATGCCCGTCGGCCGTCGTTTTCCATCAGCCGCGCCGGACAGGACATGGGGGTGCGCTTTGCCGCCATTCCCATGGGGCACGAGTTCACGTCGCTGGTGCTGGCGCTGCTGCAAGCCGGCGGTCACCCGCCCAAGGTCGAGACCGAAGTGGTGGAGCAGATCCAAGCGCTGGACGCCGACCTGGTGTTTGAAACCTATATGTCGCTGACCTGCCACAACTGCCCTGACGTGGTGCAGGCGCTCAACCTCATGGCCGTGCTCAACCCGCGGGTGCGCCACGTGGCCATTGACGGCGGCCTGTACCCAGACGAAGTGGCTTCTCGCCAAATCATGGCCGTGCCCAGTGTCTTCCTCAACGGCCAGCCGTTTGGTTCGGGCCGCATGGAGCTCAGCGAGATCTTGGCCAAGGTCGACACGGACGCGCCAGCG
>RFSP01000411.1 GCA_009923895.1 Betaproteobacteria bacterium
TCTCGGCCGAGCGCATGCAGCAAAAGCTCGAGCACCGGCTTGAAGGCCCTGACCAGGCGCTGCTCATCCGCAGCGTGGCCACCATCGTCAACCAAGTGCAGGCCATGAAGGCCCTGGTCAATGAGTTCCGAGACTACGCGCGCTTGCCCGCTGCACAACCCGTTGCGTTGTCACTCAACGACCTGGTCTCCGAGGTCTTGGGCCTGTATGGCGAGGCACAAGACGCCGGGCGCCTGGTGTCCCACCTCAGCACCGAGCTGCCCATGATCTTGGGAGACGCCACGCAACTTCGGCAAGTGGTGCACAACCTGGTGCAAAACAGCCTGGACGCCGTGGCGGAGCAGGCGCAAGGGCGAGTGGAAGTCACCACCGAGCCCGTTCGCGCCGAAAACGGCGCTGTACGCGGGGTGCGTTTGGCCGTGGTGGACAACGGCCCCGGATTTGCCGAACACGTGCTCAAACGCGCGTTTGAGCCCTATGTCACCACCAAACCCCGAGGCACCGGTTTGGGCTTGGCGGTGGTGAAGAAAATCGCCGATGAGCACCAAGCGCGCATCCGCGTCATGAACCTCCATGCGGGGGCCGACGACGAAGGTCCGGTCAAAGGGGCCAGAGTTTCGTTATCATTTGCCTGCGCATGACGTCTATCCCGCATTCCATGTTCACCGAGTTCCCATGCCCACCATCCTTGTAGTGGACGACGAGCTGGGCATTCGAGCCCTGCTCTCCGAAATCTTGACCGACGAAGGTCACACGGTCGAGCTGGCCGAAAACGCCGCCCAGGCGCGCGCTGTGCGCCAGCGCTGTCAGCCCGACTTGGTGCTGCTGGACATTTGGATGCCCGATGTGGACGGCATCACACTGCTCAAAGAATGGGCCGGAGGCGGCCTGCTGCCCACCATGCCCGTCATCATGATGAGCGGACACGGCACCATCGACACGGCTGTCGAGGCCACCAAGTTTGGTGCGGCCGCCTTCCTTGAAAAACCCATCACCCTGCAAAAGCTGCTCAAAGCGGTG
>RFSP01000412.1 GCA_009923895.1 Betaproteobacteria bacterium
GGCCCTCCGCCCGGTGATTTCCGTGACTGGGACCGCTCGCAGTGGTTGGCGGCTTTGGAAGCCAATATGCTCACCCCCATCGAGCTCATCAAGTCGGTGATTGATGGCATGGCACAGCGGGGCTTTGGCCGGGTGGTCAACATCACCTCTGGCGCCGTCAAAGCGCCCATCGCCAATTTGGGTTTGAGCAATGGCGCGCGCTCGGGCCTGACCGGTTTTGTGGCCGGCTTGGCCCGTCAGCCTCAAGTTGCCGGGCGCAACGTCACCGTCAACAACCTGTTGCCGGGCCCTTTTGATACCGATCGACTGCGCATCACCATGAAAGGGCAGGCTGAAAAAACGGGCGTGCCCATGGAAGAGGTGGTGGCAGCGCGTCGCAAGGCCAATCCCGCACAGCGCCTGGGGACCCCCGAAGAGTTCGGTGCCACGTGTGCCTTCTTGTGCAGCGTGCATGCCGGCTACATCAATGGGCAAAATGTGCTCATGGATGGTGGAGCGTATCCGGGCACGTTTTGAGCCGACGCCGCACGCCGCTCGTCATTTTTGTGTACCCTAGCAGCTCGACCTTTAACGCGTATTGAATCCAGGAGTTCCTCATGCCCCGCGCCATCCAAATCGCTGCCTTTGGCGGCCCCGAACAAATGCAATTGGTCGACGTGGCCGTGGGCGACCCGGGGCCGGGAGAGATCCGCATTCGTCACCATGCGTGCGGTCTGAACTACATTGACGTCTACCAGCGCACGGGCCTGTACCAATTGCCCATGCCCCTCATGATGGGCATGGAGGCCTCGGGCGTGGTCGAGGCCGTGGGCGAGGGCGTCAACCACCTCAAGGTGGGCGACCGCGCCGCCTATGCCTCCAACCCGCCCGGCAGCTACAGCGATGTGCGATTGATGCCCGCCAAACTCGTGTGTCGCCTGCCTGACGACATCAGCTTTGAGACGGGCGCGGCCATGATGCTCAAGGGGCTGACCGCACAGTACCTGCTCAAGCGCACCTTGCCTCAGGGGACCCCCCCT
>RFSP01000043.1 GCA_009923895.1 Betaproteobacteria bacterium
CCAGCGCCATACAGAAAGCTGTTGCCCACAAAAAGCAGATTCGGCGCGGCGTGGGCGGTGGCCAGCATCAGCCAAGTCAGGCACCCCAACACCACCGCCGCCCCATGCACAAGCCATCGCCTGCTGACGAATACGTTCCCCGATTTGGCGCTTGTCATGCCGACCATTGTCGTACTTCTTCGCAAAGGCGGTAGGATGGTCGGATCTCAATCGAATTTTGTTCTTTGGAGCCCTGCATGAACGCACGTCTCAAATGCTTCTGCCAATTGGCCGACTTGAGCGGATCCGCCGAGTGGATGACCCAAACCCGTCGGCAGATTCATCAACACCCCGAACTCTCGTTCAACGAGGAGCAAACGGCCGCCTTGGTGGCCCAAAATCTCCAGTCGTGGGGATGGCAAGTGACCCAAGGCGTGGGAGGGCATGGTGTGGTGGGCACCATGACCTGCGGCAGCGGCACCAAAAGCATTGCCTTGCGCGCCGACATGGACGCCTTGCCCATTCAAGAAACCACCGGCAAGCCCTACGCCAGCCGCCATGACGGCGTCATGCATGCCTGCGGACACGACGGTCATACCGCCATCTTGCTGGGAGCGGCCCAACACCTGGCCAAGACCCGGCAGTTCTCAGGGACGGTGCATTTGGTTTTTCAGCCGGCCGAAGAAGCCGGCAAAGGAAGCGGCGCCCAACGCATGATCGAAGACGGTTTGTTTGAGCGCTTTCCGTGTGATGCCATCTTTGGGTTGCACAACACCCCGGGGTATCCGGCGGGGCATCTGGGATTTGGCAGCGGGGCCTTTATGTGCGCCTCAGACTCTGCACGCATCACCATCCGTGGGCGGGGGGGTCATGCTGCGCGGCCCCATCAGACGGTGGATCCGATTTTGATTGCGGGCAGCTTGGTCATGGCACTGCAAAGCGTGGTGTCTCGCAACATTGATCCGCGATCGACCGCCATCGTGACCATTGGCGCGTTGCATGCCGGGTCGGCCTCCAACGTCATTCCCGACTCGGCCACCATGGCCTTGAGCATCCGCTCCTTTGATGCCGAGGTTCGCGACCGGCTGGAGGCCCGCATCAAGGCGCTGGTGACCTCCCACGTAGAAGGTTATGGGGGAACGGTGACCATCGACTACGAGCGTGGATACCCGGTGGTGGTGAATTCCGAAGCAGAAACCGAATTTGCCCGTCAGGTCGCCGAAGAGTTGGTGGGGCCGCAAAAGGTCATCGCACCGTTCCCGCCCGTGACCGGCAGTGAGGACTTTGCCTATTACCTGCAAAAGAAGCCCGGGTGTTTCTTGCGTCTGGGCAATGGCGAAGGCGGCGCCATGCTGCACAACCCCAACTACGACTTCAACGACGAGGTGTTGACCGTGGGCGCGGCCTATTGGACGCGCCTGGTGGAGCGCTATTTGGAGGCTTGATTTGCAGGCCTGAAGAAGGGCCCAAACAACAACGGGGCGCCACCCTGAGGGTGCTCCCCGTGTTGAGGTCAGGTTGAACGCGTCTTACTTGACGGTCAAGATCCACTTCACAAGCTGTTCAGCTTCAGCAGGAGTGACAGCGTTGGCAGGCATGGGCACGGGGCCCCACACGCCGGAGCCGCCCTTGATGACCTTCTCAGCCAGCTTCTTGGCGGCGTCTTTGTCCTTGGCGTATTTGGCAGCCACTTCCTTGTAGGCCGGTCCGACCACCTTCTTATCGACAGCATGGCAGGTCATGCAGTTCTTCTTTTGCGCCAGTTCGGCACTGGCGAAGGAAGCGCTGGCAACCATGGACAACAAAGCAGCAATGAGGATTTTGTTCATGATGATGAGTGGGTTGGAAAAATGGTGAGAAAACCCTGAATCATAATCCGCCCGCCGGCATTGTGCACAGCCCTCATGAAGCGGCATACAAAATGGCTGGAAAGGTGGCCACCCAGGCCCAGAAAAATCGGTTCAGGCCAAAGAAATAGAACACCAGGAAGTGAAACACCGCCGCCACGGCACAAAAAACGGCGGCGAGCCTGGCATCTAGCAATGCCAGAGGGAAACTGCCTTCCCACAACGTGAAAGACCAGGCGCACAGCTTCGCCACGGCGGGCCGGCGAAACACGCTGTCCGCAGCCAAGGGCCCGTACACGCCTGTGTCCAAGAAGGCCGGCAGGGCCGCCCCGCTTCGCCATTCCTGTCGCATGAGCTTGACCCACCCCGACACGAAATAAGAGGTGACCGACTGCAGCGTGACATACCAAAGTCCCACGCGCCACCCGTGGACCATGTCAGTCCACGCCCCCACGGCGTGAGCCAACAACAGCCCGGTAAGCGCCACCAAGGTCATAAAGTCGCTGCCGCCATTGAAGGCACCGCGCCAGCGAAAAAGCAGCAGCACGCCCATGACAAAGAGGGCCACAGCACCCCAAGACGGCAAAAGGCCAGCCATCATAAAAACCGCCAAGCCTCCTCGAACGGCCAAAAATGCGGCATAGGCTTTCGGTGCAAAGAGGCGATCCAGCATCCACAGCCACACCCTGGGTTGAGTGGGCACCTCGGTGCGTTGGATCGACCAGTCGCTGACCTGGTCAAGGTGCCGAATCCTCCACATCTCCCAGGTTTGGAGAAGCAGGCTCCAACCCAGCAGCAGCTCGAAGAGTCGAACGGCGGAGTCCAGCGTCATGCTCACCGTCATCGCGCCAAGACCGGCGACTGCAACATGATGTGCACCGTCTCGGTCGGGGTGGGCTCAAGCCTGAGCTCGAATTGGTAGGCTTGCACGTGAGGGGCGAGCGATTGTTGAGCCCATCGGCTCACCAGCCGGTAGCTCACACAATGGGTCAAATCGCCTCCTTCAGGCAACTCGTTGATGTCGTAGGCCAAGTGGTCCACCAAATTCTGATGGTTGAGTGCCAGGTTCACGCGCGCGTTGTGAAACAAGTGCCAAAGTTTTCGCCCATGCCTGGGGTAGAGCAATTGCCAGTCGGTCCAGGAACCGTCCGGCAAACGACCTTTGACATAAAGGCGCGGCGGGCGCCCCACCGAGTGATAAAACTTCCAGT
Source organism: Betaproteobacteria bacterium (assembly GCA_009923895.1). Classification (GTDB taxonomy): domain Bacteria; phylum Pseudomonadota; class Gammaproteobacteria; order Burkholderiales; family Burkholderiaceae_C; genus Rubrivivax. The sequence goes on from RFSP01000043.1 coordinate 3,038, forward strand.
TGGGAAAGAAGGCCCGCAAAAAGAACCACCACGGCCCTTTGAGCTCTCGGGTGCGGCTGCGCATGGCCCACACCAACAAGGCCAGATACGCCACAAAAAGCAGGAGGGTCCAGCTCATGTCCGCATGGCGTCGGCTCTCAACGCAAAGTCGCCAGCGCTGACATGGCCAGCTCTTGAGAAGGACCGCGAGCCCACAAAGCCATCTCACCGTCGTTCAGCCAGCGGCCCTCGACTCGGAATTTCCGTCCCGCAAACAAGGGGTTCACGCCTCTAAACTCAAAACGAGACAAGGGGCGCCCTCCTTTGTCTTGGGCCAACTGCTGCAGCAGCGTGGCCGTCAGCGGCCCATGCACCACCAAGTCGGGGTACCCCTCTTCATGGCGCGCGTAATCTTGGTCGTAATGGATGCGATGCCCATTGAACGTGAGTGCCGAGTAACGAAACAACAGGGTGCTGTCTGGCATGACCTCTAGGCCCCACTGCGCTTGCTCTGGGTGCGGCTCTGGCAACGTCGCCACCGCACTGGGAGGCGGCGCCTCTCGGTACACGATGTCTTGCTCTTCTTCGATGCACACCACGCCGTCGCAGCTTGTGGTGTGTGACACCGTGACGAACCACAACAGTCCCCGTTTGCCGGTTTTGTTTTCGACCTTGTGAATGCGGCTCACCCGATGGGCCATGGCATCCACCGGCACATCTGCCAGGTAGCGAATGCGACTGCCCGCCCACATCCGACGCGGCAATTCAATGGGAGGCAAAAAGCCACCGCGCTTGGGATGACCGTCGGGCCCCAGCCCGCGACGAGCGACCACCGGATTGAAGAACATCCAATGCCAGCCTGCGGGCAAGGGGTCGCCCGGCTGAGGCGAGGTTTCTAGATCGAGGGTGGCGGCCATGGCGTTGACCATGGAAGGCAGGATGCGCTCCTCATAACGCTCCTCGCGCCCCACCCAGCTTTCGTAAGGACTGCTCATGGCCCGCGTGCCGCTGAACGGCGGCATCCTCCAGATCATTGTCTAAAGAATGCATTATCCAGGGGAAGAAGTCGACTCCATGTCTTCCCTCCCCTTTGCCGTGGGGACAAAGCCCTCAGTCGATCAGCGCACCGCCCATGTGAAACGGATAAGGCCCCTCAAACGCTCCCACAGGGCGGGTGTGGCTGATCAGGCCGGTACCGGGTTGCCATGCATGAATGCGAAATCCGCCGGGCTCCAGGTTCCACTGCGACGCCGCATCTGGGTGCAAATCAAGCACCACCTGGTGGGCCGGTGCCGGGCAGGTAGAGGCCAAGGTGCCGGCAAACCTCACGTCAATGGCACGGTGCAAATGGCCGCAAATCACACGCTCGACATTGGGGTGCCTGGATACCAGCTGCGCCAACTCATCACCCCCCGAAAGCAGCCCGATCTTGTCCATGTGGCCAATGAGCGTGGTGAACGGCGGGTGATGCATGGCAATCACCACAGGGCGGTCACGCGCAGCCTCCAAGGCTTCTTCCAGCCATTGCAAACGCGTTTCGCACAACGTGCCATGGCTTTGCCGCGGAGTGGTGGTGTCCAGCGCAATGAGCTGCAAATCCCCCACCGGCACGCTGTACTGCAAGGCGCCTTGCGTACCCAAATACCCGTGGTCGGGGAATGACAATCGCATTTGCGCAGGGTCGTCATGGTTGCCAGCCAGGAGGTACACCGGGCAAGTGAGCGGTGCCAGCAGCTCGCGCAGGTGAGCGTACTCTTCAGGCCGACCAAAGTCGGTGAGATCGCCCGTGAGCACCACGGCCGTAGGAGGCTGTGGGCAAGACTGCACGGTCTCGATGGCACGCTGCAAGTAGGGCGCGGTGTGGAGGCGCCCGTAGGCCAAGCGTCCGGGCTCGCGAATGTGCAGATCGGTGATTTGATACAAAAACGTGGTCATGAGGTTTCTTCGCAAGCCATGATTGCTGCAGGGTCCAACGCCAGGGCCACCTGTTCACCCACCTGAAACGCGCAATCACGGGGCAGGTCCAGCAACAAGATCGTGCCCTCCGTGGTGCTCAATTGCAACTGGGTGCGGTCTCCCAAAAAAGTGCGGTGCAACACACGGGCTTGCCCGAGGTGTTGTGTTTGAGCGTTCAAGGCGAAAACTTGCAGATCTTCGGGGCGGACCAACACTTGGGCGTGGGTGGCACGCGTGGTGGCGAGCTCCGGTCGCGTGTAGGGCACCCACATGCCACCCAAGCTCACGCCGGGCTGACCTTGCGGGTTGCGGGTGAGAGGCAAGCGATTAACACGGCCCAAAAACGTGGCCACGAAGGCATGGGTGGGCGAGCGGTACAGCGTTTCTGCCGAGCCCACCTGCACGACTTGGCCCGCTTGCATGACCGCCAGTCGGTCGGCAATGGCCATGGCCTCTTGTTGGTCGTGTGTGACGTGGATGGCGGTGATGGACAGGCGTCGCAGCAGATCGGCCAACTCATCACGCAAGGATTCTTTGAGCTTGGCATCCAATGCTGTCAATGGCTCGTCCAAGAGCAAGACCTTGGGGCGCACCGCGATGGCCCGGGCCAAGGCCACACGCTGCCGCTGTCCGCCAGAGAGCTCGCGGGGACGCTTGTGCTCCATCCCATTGAGGCGCACCAAGTCCACCAGTTCGCCGACCCGCCGGCGAATTTCCTCGGGCGCCACCCCCCGGATGCGCAGGCCGTAACCGATGTTGGACTCCACGCTCATTTGAGGAAACAGCGCGTAATGCTGAAACACCATGCCGATCTCTCGGCGTTCCACACTCAGGCCCGTGACCTCTTGCTCACCAAACAAGATGGAGGACCCAGGATCTGGCACCTCCAACCCCGCCACCAATCGCAACAGTGTGGTCTTGCCACAGCCAGAGGGCCCGAGCAAAGCCATGACCTCGCCGGGCTCGATATCCAAGTCGGTGCTCAGCAGCCCTCGGGTGCCGTCAGGGTAGGTTTTGGCGCATGCGCGGATGCGCACAGCGGTAGCGTCATGAGGCATATCGTTTCTCAGTGACAGTGGCGACAAACTGCAGCAGCCACAACATGGGCAGCACCACCACCAAAAATACCAAGGTGTAGGCCGAACCCACTTCGATGCGCATGGAGGCATAGCTGTCGGCCAGGCCCACGGGCAAGGTGCGAGTCAAAGGCGTGTGCAGCATCCAGGTGAGATTGAACTCACCAATCGACAAAGTGAACACCATGAGGCTGCCACTCACGATGGCTGGAACGACCGCAGGGACCAAAATCCCCATGAATCGCTGGCCAAACCGCGCCCCCAGGGTGGCGGCAGCTTCTTCCAGCGCCACCAGTTCGTGACGACGAAAGGAAGCGGCCACGGTCCTCACCATGAAGGGCAGGGTGAAGACCATGTGCCCGACCAACACAAAGTAAAAACTTTGGCGAAAGCCACGCAGCTGTCCATAGGCCAGAATCAAAGCGAGCGCCGTGGCCAGCCCCGGCACGGCCACAGGCAAGGTCAACAGCTCCTCAAACCACGCCGTCCAGCGCTGACGGGAGCGGGCCAAGGCATAAGCCGCTGGCACACCCATGACGATGTTTCCCACCACGGCTGAGGCCGCAATGAGGATGGAGGCGAAGACGGTGTTGCCATAGCCGTCCCACACCTCCAGCAGCCACCGTGTGGTGAAACCGCTGCGCCAACCCGTGCTGTAGTTGTTGACCAGCCCCGCGGACACCGACAGCAGGATCGGACCGATCATGAACACGGTCAGCAACAAGGTCAGCACCAGCAAGATGGGCGAGCGCTTCATTTCTCAAGACCCCAAGACCGCTTCACCACCCCAACGACGCGCCAACGCCAATGCGGCCCAGGTCACCAAGCCCAGCGCGATGGACAGCGCAGCGGCCAGGGGGAAATTGGCATAGTTGGTAAATTCGTTGTAGATGGTGATGGGAAGCACCTCAAACTTGCTGGCCAGCGTGAAGGCGGTGCCAAAAGCGCCCATGGCGGTGGCAAACACGATGGCGCCGCAGGCCAGGGTGGCCGGCGCCAGTTCGGGGAACCACACATCGCGCACGATGTGCCAGCGGGAGGCCCCCAGCGAGCGAGCCGCCTCCTCCAAAGCCAAATCCATGGCCTGCGCGGCAGCCACATACGACGCAATGGCCCTGGGCAATGAGAAATACAAATAGGCCAGAAAGAGCCCGAGCAGGCCATAGGCAAAGGTCCACCGCCCCCAGCCCAAGTCATCAGACCAACTGGCAATGAGGCCTTGTCGTCCGCCCAGCAAAATGAAAAAGAATCCAATGATGACGCCGGGAAATGACAAGGGCAAGGTCAACAAAGACAGCAGCACCTTGCGACCCACAAAACGGGCGCGCGCCATGAAGATGCCCACGCTCGCGCCCAGAGCCAGGGTCAACAGCGTGACCCCCACCGACAACACCAAAGTGTTGAGCAGGCTGGTGAGGTAATTGGCCTCGGTCAGGACCGCGAAATAAGTCGACCACCCCTTGTCGGCAGGCAAGGCCAACAGTCGAACCATGGGCAGCAACCAAAACGCCGCAAAAAAAGCGACGGCGGGCGCGATGCAAAGCGCCCGCCAATTTCGCGTGGCATTGCCTGTGTCGCGCTGCGCGCCAGCAGGGCGCGCTGAGCGCGAAGCATCCGTCATGCTTACTGGACTTCCTTCAGATAGCGGTCTGAAAAGCCCTTCTGTGCGTCGGCCATCTTGCCGTAATCCACCGTCTTGGCGCGCGCGTATTCACTGGCCGGCAAGAAACGGGATTGCACGTCTTTGGGTATGGCGCCAGCGCGCACGGGGCGCAAGTAGGCATTGGCCCAAATGGCTTGGCCTTCGTCAGACAGCACAAAGTCCAGTACCTTCTTGCCGTTTTCGGCATTGGGGCTCTTGTTGACCAGGCTCATGACATAGGGCACCACCAGCGTGCCTTCAGCGGGAATGACAAATTCCACATTGGCTTTGTCTTTGTACTTGGCGCGATAGGCGTTGAAGTCATAGTCCAGCAAGATGGCAATTTCGCCTGACAGCACCCGTGCATACGAGGTTTGCTTGGGCACAATGGGGTCGTTCTTTTTCAGGGCCTTGAAGTACTCCATGGCCGGACCAAAGTTGTCCAACGTCCCGCCCCGGGCCTGATTGATGGCCACGGCGCCCACATAGCCCACAAAGGCGGACGGGGGATCCAAATAGCCCACCAGGCCTTTGTACTCCGGCTTGAGCAAATCGGCCCACGACTTGGGAATGGGCTTGCCTTTGAGCGCGTCCACGTTGACCATGAAGCCCAAGGTGCCCGAGTGAATGGTGAACCAGGCGCCATCGGGGTCTTTCAGACCCGCGGGAATGTCGTTCCAGGCGGCTGGCTTGTAGCCCGTGACCACACCCTCTTTTTTGGCCTGGATGCCAAACGTCACGCCCAGATAGGTCACGTCAGCCACAGGGCTCGCCTTTTCAGCCACCAATTGCGCCAATGACTGACCCGAGTTCTTGTTGTCTGGTGGCACGGTGACGCCCGTGCGGGCCTTGATGGCCCGCAGTTGAGAGCCCCAGTCGGCCCACTCGGGCGGGCAGTTGTAGCAAATGGCTGTTTGCGCCGTGGCAGCGCCCGCAGCCAACCCCATTCCCAACAAGGCCCACCGGGCCCAGGTTTTGACACGTTTCAGCATGCTTGTTCCTATGGGTTGAAATCCAAAATCTCGGCGAGTCGCCGTTTCGGATGTTGAAACCGAACCATGACGGGATTGTGAAAGACGAGTGCCCATTGCGTCATCGGGATTACCCACAGGATCGCCGCGCTTTAGCCGGGCGCCCTGCTTCAGAGGCTTGGCAAACTCGTTGACTGGGCAGCAAAGCCGGGGAGAGAGTGATTTATCGCAGGTTCCGTATGTTGGACTTCTCCCAAAGGATCCTTTAGAAGACTCTGGCGTGATCATCACCAGCCCATTGAAATGTCGAAGCAACAAATTAGATCGTTCCGCAATATGGAACTTCAAGCCCGGACATTTGACATCTCCCCATCGAGCCGATAACGTCCCTTGGCACGTTGCAAGGAGAGGCGTTATGGTCCGTCCATTCATCCGTTCGATTTGTCTCGTCGCCTTGGGCGCTGTGTGCGTGGCGGCGTCATTCGTCGCCGCACCCACAGCCCAGGCACAAACCTGGCCGAACAAGCCCGTCAAAATCATCGCCCCGGTGCCGCCGGGCGGCGGCGTGGACATCTTGTCTCGCGCCATCGCCACCAAGCTTCAAGCGGCCTTTGAGGTGCCGGTGTTGGTGGAAAACAAGGCGGGCGCGAGTGCGCTGGTGGGCACCGATTTTGTTGCCAAGTCGGCGGCCGACGGCAATACGCTGCTCATGGGCTACTCGGTGCTGGCAACCAACAAGTTTTTGGTCAACAACCTGCCCTACGACTTGGAGCGAGACCTCATCCCCGTGGTGTACGTGGGCTACATCCCGCTGATGCTGGTCACCCCGCCGTCTTTTGCCCCCAACAGCGTGGCCGAATTGATTGCGCTGCTCAAAGCCAACCCCAACAAGTACTTCTATGCCTCCGGCGGTGCGGGTGCAGGCGCCCATCTGTCGGCCGAAATGTTCAAGCACATGACAGGCACTTCTGTGACCCATGTGCCTTACAAAGGCAATGCGCCAGCCCTGGCCGATGTGGTGGGCGGACAAGTGCCCATCATGTTTGACACCATGACCACGTCGTTGCCCCTGGTGCGCAACGGCAAGCTCAAAGCCTTGGCCACCACGGGCCCCAAGCGCTCGGCGCTGGCGCCCGAGCTGCCCACCATGATCGAAGCGGGTGTTCCCGGTTTTGAGATGAGTGCCTGGTACATGGTGTTCGCCCCTCGCAAGACCCCACCCGAGGTGATTGAAAAGCTGAACGCGGCCATCAACAAAGCCATCACCGACCCCGCCCTGGTGAAGCAAATGACCGAAATGGGGGTGACTTTTGTGGGCGGCTCTCAGCCGCAGGCCGACCAATTCTTAAAGAGCGAGGTCTCTCGCTGGGGCACCGTCATCAAGGCGGCCAATATCAAGGCCGACTGAGTGATTGAGCGATTGAGATTGAGATTGAGCACACCCCATGAAACTTTTTGATCTCCATTCGCACTGGGGCACCCGCGAGGGCTATGTGCTTCGCACCAAAGAAGCCTTGGCCCAACAAAAGAACACCTGGAACTCCACGCCGCAGTACGACACCGAAGAAGAAATGGCCGCCTACCTGCGGGCCAATCAGGTGCGCACCTTGTTGGATTTTGGGTTCACCAAGACGCTCCCCTTGGAAGAAGTGGTGCCCCTGCACGACTACGCCATCCGAACGCAGGCTGCCTACAGCGACTGCATTTTCGGCCTGTGGCTGCAAATCGACCCCAAGCTGGGACTGGCCGGCGCTGACGAGCTCGATCGATGCATCAAGGCCAGCAAGGGCTTTGTCAGCGTGTGCATTTCAGGCTCCGGCATGGGACACGCCGCCAGCGACCCCATCTACCGTCCGTTTTACGAAGTGGCCCTGGCCCATCAACGCCCGGTCTTGGTGTTGGTGGGACACACAGGGGCTGGCGCCGGATT
>RFSP01000044.1 GCA_009923895.1 Betaproteobacteria bacterium
CTCAATCGTTTCGCCATAGGTGGCGGGCTTTGAAAACTTGGTGTGGATCTCTAGCACCGGGGTGCCCACGATGCCACGAGTCTTGACCAATTCATGCCAGGGCGGCACGCCACAGCGCACAAAGAAGTTCAAGGAGGCTTGGTCCATCCATCGGGAAAAGTTGGGAAAGAACACGATACCGGCCGGGTCGCAGTCTCCAAAGTGGACCTGGACCGGATGGACTTGAACGCGACTCAAAGAAGCTCCCTGGGGCGTAACGACTTCATCTCAAATCCACAGCACGCGCGGATCCGCATCGGGCCCAGCGTACAAGGCCTGGACGTCCGCCGCGCGACGCTGCAGTGTCAATCGCTGGTTGATATACCCTTTGTCGGTCATTTCGCCCGCGGCCATGCTCGGCGCATCGGCCAGCACCAAGGCTCGCGTCGGCGTCTGCGACGAACCTCCCCCTTCAGCCCGCAAGGCCTGCAAGCCTTTCAAGACATGGGCTTTCACGTCGGCCAACGGCATGGCGCGCGCCGGTTCTGTCAAAAACAACATGACGCCAATGTGGCTTTGGTCATGACCGGTAATGACCACATCTTGCACCAGGGGCGCCAGCGCCGTCACCACCTTCAAACGAAGGGTTCCCACCGACACCCACGTACCCGTGGTGAGCTTGAAATCTTCGGCCACCCGCCCATTGAACACCACCCCTGACGAAGGATCCTCGCGATCCTTCAAGTAGCCTGCATCGCCAATGCAATAGAAGCCATCGTCGTCGAAGGCATCTTGGGTCGCTTGTTCGTTATCGCGGTACCCCGGAAAGATATTCGGTCCCCGCACCCGCATTTCCAGCTTGCCCGCATTGGGCAAGAACTTCAATTCGGCACCAGGCATGGGCAGGCCAATCACGCCAGGGCCCTCCAGCCGCCAATGGGCAAAGGTGATCGCGGGAGAGGTTTCCGTAGAGCCCCATGAGGTCGTGAACCACACCGGCTCCTTGCGCACAGGGGCAGCCACGGCTTCCAAGCGCTGCCAAGTGGCCTGCGGCATCCCGGCCCCTGCGTAAAACACCATGCGCAACTTTTCAAAAAACCGTTTGGCAAACTTCGCGTCTTTTTCCAAGGCTGGCAACAGCATGTCATAGCCTTTGGGCACATTGAAGTACACGGTGGGCTGCACATCCTTGAGGTGAGCAATCGTCTTGTCGATGGCGCCTGGCAGCGGCCGCCCGTCATCAATGTAAAGCGTGCCACCATGCTTGAGCACGATGTTCATGTTGTGGTTGCCGCCAAAGGTATGGCTCCAAGGCAGCCAGTCGAGCAGCACGGGCTTTTCTCGCGTCAAAAAGCGCAGGGTCTGGGCGATCATTTGCTGATTGGCGCACAACATGCGGTGTGTGTTGATGACCACCTTGGGATGCCCTGTCGACCCAGAGGTCAGCAAGTATTTGGCATGCGTGTCGGGTTTCACGCGAGCAAAGGCGTCCATCACCTGAGGAGTTTCGGCCGTGGCCCCCAAGGAGTCAAAGGAACGAGCCCCCTTGTAGGTGGACGCGCCATGACTGAACACCACCACCGCTTTGAGTCCCGATGACTTCACCGCCGCACCGTAGGTGGCGGCGTCGTGCGCATAGATGAGCGCAGGCCGCAAAGCCTTCAAGATGCCATGGATGCGTGTGAAATCGCCTCCAGCCAAGCGGCAATAGCCGCTGCTGACCGTGCACACGGGCCGTCCCACATGCATGCCTGCCAACAGCAGCACCATGTGATCCAGAGAGTTGTCGGACAGGACCACCACGGGGTCGTCCCCAGACCATTTGCAGTTCAGCAGGGCTTGAGCCACCGAGCCCACGCGCTGGCGAAGCGCCTGCCAAGTCAACTGGGTCCACCCTCCTGCAGCCGCAGGTTCGGCCACCGCCAGCGCCTGCGGGGTCTCTCGGGCCCAATGTTCCAGCCATTCGCCCACACAACGTTCATAGGGCTGCAGACGCTCGGGGGACCGCAAAATGAAGCCGCCGCCCTCCACCTCTTCGCGGACCACCCGGCGCGGTGCGAGCATCTGCGGGTCCTCAAAAAAGCCCAGGTGGGCCGAAGTTGTCATCAAAGGTCTCCTCGTCGCCTTATCTCGCGCTTGTCTCGCCCTTACCTCGCCTTGCCGTCACGCTCACTCGCAAGCCACGGTGGAGGCCGCCCAAGATGCTTGCCCTGCAATCCCAGGAAGCCACCGAAGTGGATGGTAGGTCAAGTCCACCCCAAGGGCAGGGTTTTCAGACCCGTGTGAACCCCTAGGTCTCATCACCGCGAACGCTCTTGCCAGCGATGCCACCAGGCCAGCCCCGCCTCGGTACCGTCCAAGGGCACATACTCGCAGCCCACCCAACCGTCATAGCCAATGCGATCCATGTGGTCAAAGAGGTAGTCCCAGGCGATCTCCCCCGTGCCCGGCTCGTGACGCCCCGGGTTGTCGGCCACCTGCACATGGCCAATCGCCGGCAAATATCGCGCCAGCGTGGAGGCCAATTCACCCTCGCTGCGCTGCGCGTGGTACAGGTCATACTGCACCCGCACATGGCCAGTGCCGACGCGCTGTCTCACCGACTCCACCGCAGCGAAGGCTTTCGATGGGCGGTCCAACAAGAACCCCGGCGCATCCCAAGCATTGAGCGGCTCCACCAAGAGCTGCAATCCCGCGGACCCCAACACTTCGGCGGCGTGGCACAAGTTGTCCAACAAGGTGGACTGCATGGTCGCTTCGTCCACACCGTCCAAGCGCTTTCCCGCCAAACAGTTGAGTTGCCCTGCCTCCAGGGTCAGGGCGTAATCCACAGCCCGCGCCAGTCCTTCCCGAAACTCGGCTTCACGTCCAGGGTGGCACGCCATGCCCCGTTCGCCAGCCGCAAAGTCTCCGGCCGGCAGGTTGTGCATCACCAGAGTGAGCCCACAGGCTTGCAAGCGTTCACGCAGCCGTGCGGCCGGTAGCTCATAGGGAAACTGCATCTCCACCGCCTCAAAGCCGGCCCGCGCAGCCGCGTCCAAGCGGTCCAGCAGGGGACGCTCGGTGAACAGCATGGACACATTGGCGGCAAATCGCGGCATATCTCAAGTTCCGGTGTCGGTTTCCGGCAAGATGGGCTCCTCAAGCGTACTCCCAATCGCCCCCACACCCTGCAAAAAGCCATCTGCGCGCCTGCAGCCGGGGGCGTAAAGCAGGACAATCCTTCCATGAATCCTAAAAACCTGCACCCCGAAACCCTCAGCGCCCAAGCCATGGGCTGGGTGGATGAGCGCACCCGTGCCATCACGCCGCCCATTCACGTCTCCTCCACGTACCTACGCGACCCCGACAACCAATACCGCTCAGGCCGTGTTTATGCACGTGCCGACAACCCGGCCTTTGACCAACCCGAAGCGCTGCTGTGCGCCTTGGAACACGGCCACCAGGCGCTGTTGTTCTCATCGGGCATGGCAGCGGCTACCGCCGTCTTTCAGGCCTTGCAGCCGGGCGACCATGTGCTCGCACCCAAGGTCATGTACTGGTCCTTGCGCAACTGGCTCATGACCTTTGCCACCTCCTGGGGCCTGCAAGTCGAGCTCATCGACATGACCGATCCGGCCGCGCTGCGCGCTGCACTGCGGCCGGGCAAGACGCGTCTGGTGTGGATTGAAACGCCCGCCAACCCGCTTTGGACCGTGACGGATATTGCAGCCACCGTCGAATTGGCGCACGCCGCAGGTGCGCTGGTGGCGGTGGACTCCACCGTCCCCACTCCCGTGCTGACGCAACCTTTGACCTTGGGGGCCGACATCGTCATGCATGCCGCCACCAAGTATCTCAACGGGCACTCCGATCTCATCGCCGGTGCCCTGGTCACGCGCGAGGACAGCGACCATTGGCAAAAGGTCCGCAAGGTGCGCGCTCAAATCGGCGGCACCCTGGGTTCGTTCGAAGCCTGGCTGTTGCAGCGGGGCATGCGCACATTGCATGTGCGCGTGGCCGCCGCCTGCGCTTCGGCGCAGAAGATTGCCGAGCATTTCCATGGACACCCTTTGGTGGCCGAGGTGCTTTATCCGGGTCTGCCAACGGCGGCTGGGCATGCCATTGCGGCCCGACAAATGCGAGGCGGCTTCGGTGGCATGCTGTCCATCCGCGCCAAGGGCAATGCTCACGTCAGCGGCGAGCAGGCCGCCGTTGGCGTGGCCGCGCACACCGAGATCTGGAAACGCGCCACTTCGCTGGGCGGCACCGAGAGTCTCATCGAACATCGTGCCAGTGTCGAAGGCGCCGGCACCCCTGCGCCCACCGACCTGTTGCGCTTGTCAGTCGGCCTCGAACACGCCGACGACCTGATTCAAGACATGGAAAACGCACTCGAAAAGGGGCATCACCAGTGAACATGCGACTCATCCCCGCCATCGCCGAAGCGGCCGAAGACATGGCCCGCATCCGGCGTGACATTCATGCCCACCCTGAGCTGGGATTTGAAGAACACCGCACCGCCGACCTGGTCGCAGCGCGCCTGACCGAATGGGGCATCCCCATCCACCGGGACATGGCCCAGACCGCCGTGATCGGTGTCGTGCATGGGCGAGATGGGGGTGCTTGTGGACGCGCCATCGGCCTGCGAGCCGACATGGACGGCCTGCCGGTCCTTGAAAGCAACACCTTCGCCCATGCCAGTCGTCACGAAGGCAAGATGCATGCGTGCGGCCACGATGGGCACACCGCCATGCTGTTGGCCGCGGCGCACTACTTTTCCAAGCACCGCAATTTCGATGGCACCGTCTACCTCATCTTTCAGCCTGCTGAAGAAGGCCGGGGGGGCGCCAAGACCATGGTCGACGAAGGCATGTTTCAACGCTTTCCCATGGAAGCGATTTTCGGCATGCACAACTGGCCCGGGATGCCTGCAGGCTCCATCGCCGCCAGTCCCGGTCCGGTGATGGCGGGCGGCAGCACTTTCGCTGTGCGCATTCGTGGCCAAGGGGCGCACGCAGCCATGCCCGACCGGGGTGTGGACCCGGTGGTCATCGCAGGTCACGTCATCTTGGCCTTCCAAACCATTGTCAGCCGCAGCGTCAAGCCCGTGGACACGGCCGTGGTGTCCATCACCATGATGCAAGCCGGTGAGGCGATCAACGTCATTCCCGAAAGCTGCACACTCGAGGGCACGGTGCGCACGTTCTCGAGCGCCGTCACCGACCTGGTCGAGCAACGCATGCGGGCCATCTGCGAAGGCTTGGGCCAAGCCCATGGTGCCAAGTTGGACCTGGAATTCATCCGTCGAGTGGGACCGGTGGTGAACACGCCGCATGAAGCCAACTTTGCGGCGGAGGTCATGCGCAAAATCGTGGGCCCGCAAAACGTGCCCGTGCAAGAACCCAGCATGGCCAGCGAGGACTTCGCCTACATGCTGGAGGCCAAAGCCGGTTGCTACGCCTTCATTGGCAATGGCCATGGCGATCACCGCCTGGTCGGCCACGGAGAAGGGCCTTGCATGTTGCACAACCCCGCCTATGACTTCAACGACGGCGTGCTGCCTTTGGGCGCCACCTACTGGGTGCGGCTTTCGGAAGAATGGCTCGCCACCCCGCGTTGAGGGCTCACTCAGCGCCCTTTAACGCGCGCCAGCTTCAAACCAGCGCTTGATCAACGCCCGCTCGTCGTCCGTGATTTGTGTGGCGTTGTTCAACGGCATGGCCTTGAGCACCACGGCCTGCTGATACATCGTCTGCGCATGCTGCCGGATCAACTCTGTCGTGTGCAAGGCCACGTTTTTCTGCTGCACTTGCGCGTTGTGGCACATCACGCAACGCTGATTCACCACCGCCTGCACCTGGTCCAAGCTGACCGGGCTCGTGACACTCGCAGCAGGCCTCGATGCGCGCGGCGCCAATCCCACCACCACCGCGACGATCAGCAACACCCCTCCTAGGGCCCAGCCCCAGGGGACGGAGCGCCCCTGCACCAGCGCCTTGTGACGTGCGACAAAGCTGTGGCGGATGAGTGCACCAGCGGCCATCAGCGCCGTCAGCACCAACCAGTTCCAAGACCCTTGCACCAACCAACCATAGTGATTGCTGAGCATCGCAATCAAGACCGGCAGCGTGAAATAAGTGTTGTGCACACTGCGTTGTTTGCCGCGCTGACCGTGGATACGGTCTGGCACCTGGCCCGCTTGTATCTGAGCGATGACTTTCTTTTGGCCCGGAATGATCCAAAAAAAGACGTTGGCGCTCATGGCCGTGGCCAGCATGGCCCCCACCAGCAAGAAGGCTGCGCGGCCCGCAAACCACTGGCAAGCCAACCAGCTCGCCAGCACCACAAAGCCGGCCACCACCACGCCGACGCGCAAATCACCGCCCACTTGGCCATCGCGCTCTCCCAGCCAACGGCACACCCGGTCGTACAAGATCCAAAAGACCACCAAAAATCCCAGCGCCGTGGCGATCGCGGCGCCAGGGCTCCAGTCCATGACCGTCCTGTCGATGAGGAAGGTGCTGGCCTGAAACAGGTACAACACGGTGAACAGCGCAAACCCCGTCAGCCAGGTGGAATAGCTCTCCCAATAAAACCAATGCAAATGGCTGGGCAGCTGTTTGGGCGCCACCAAATACTTCTGCGGGTGATAAAAGCCGCCCCCATGCACGGCCCACAACTCACCGTCCACACCCCGGGCTTTGAGCTCGGGGTCTTCTGGCGGCGTCAAGCTGGCGTCGAGAAACACAAAGTAAAACGACGAGCCGATCCAAGCAATCGCCACGATCACATGCACCCACCGCAACAGCAGGTTCAACCAGTCCAGGAGGTAAGCATCCATGGGTTCAGCTGGTTTGCATTGTGGCTGTCAGCTGCCGCGGTACGTGCTGTAGCTCCAGGGGCTCACCAGCAGCGGCACGTGATAACGGCCGTCAGCGTCGGCCACACCGAACTCCAGAGGCACCACATCCAAGAACGCCGGATCTGGCAAGGCCACGCCTTGGGCCCGGAAATAGGCCGCCACATCAAAAACCAAACGGTATCGACCCGCCTTCATGGACGGCCCTTCCAACAAAGGGCCATCAGCCCGTCCGTCGGCATTGAGAAGGACCGTGCGCAGCGTGCTGGCCCCCCCCGCCTCTACCCACTGCAGGGTGACCTTCATGCCGGCGGCCGGTCGCCCGTGCATCGTGTCCAGAACGTGTGTGCTCAGGTGTCCCATACTTCAGAGTTGGCGTGCAATATTTGTACCCGGTACAGTGTAGCGACGAATCCCGTGAGGTCCGCGTAAACTCAATTCTCGAGCATCATGATTTCAACCGCCTACCCCAGAGACCTTCGAGGTCACGGCCGTCACCCGCCCGAGCCGCATTGGCCCGCTCAGGCCAAGGTGGCCGTGCAGTTCGTGCTCAACTATGAGGAGGGCGGCGAAAACTCCATCCTGCATGGCGATGCGGGCAGCGAGCAATTTCTCTCTGAGATGTTCAACCCGGCGTCTTACCCCGCGCGCCACCTGAGCATGGAGAGCATCTACGAATACGGCTCGCGGGTGGGCGTGTGGCGTCTGTTGCGCGAATTTGAGCGCCGAGGCTTGCCTTTGACCGTTTTTGGTGTGTCGATGGCCTTGGAGCGTTGCCCCGAAGTGACGGCGGCCTTCGTCGAGCTCGGCCATGAAATTGCCTGCCACGGCTGGCGCTGGGTGCATTATCAAAACGTGGACGAGGCCACCGAGCGCGACCACTTGCAACGGGGCATGGCCCTCATCCATCAGCTCACCGGCCAGCCGGCTCTGGGTTGGTACACCGGGCGCGACAGCCCCAACACGCGCCGGCTGGTGGTGGACCACGGTGGCCTTGAATACGACAGCGACTACTACGGCGACGACCTGCCCTTCTGGCTGCAAGTCCGCAAGACCGATGGACAGCTGGCGCCGCATTTGGTCGTCCCTTACACACTGGACTGCAACGACATGCGCTTTGCGCTGCCGCAAGGCTACAGCCACGGCGATGAGTTCTTTGAGTACCTGCGCGATGCCTTTGATGTCCACTATGCGCAATCCGACGAGTTTCCCAGCATGATGAGCATTGGCATGCACTGCCGTTTGTTGGGGCGGCCGGGTCGACTGCGCGCCTTGCAGCGCTTTTTGGACCACATCGAACGGCACGACCGTGTCTGGGTGACGCGACGCATCGACATCGCTCGGCACTGGAAGCAGCAACACCCCTTTGATGCCGCACACGCCTTCGTTTGGGAGTGACATGGCCACAGCGATCTTGACCTTGGAGGCCTTGAATGAGGCCACGTCCCCGTCTTTTGTGGAGATGCTGCAGGGCATCTACGAGCACTCGCCCTGGATCGCCCAACGGGCCGCTGCCATGCGGCCATTTACCAGCCTTGAAGCGCTCAAATGGGCCTTGTGCCAGGTCGTGCGCGACGCCTCGCCAGAAGAACAACTGGGCCTCATCCGCGCACACCCAGAGCTGGCAGGCAAGGCCATGGTGCGCAATGCGCTCACGGCCGAATCCACCGATGAGCAAAGCCGCGCAGGCCTCACACAGTGCTCGTCTGAAGAATTCGCCCGCTTGCAAGACCTCAATGCCGCTTACAACGCCAAGTTCGGGTGGCCCTTCATCCTGGCCGTGCGAGGCCCCCGAGGACTCGGATTGACGCGTCAGCAAATCATCGACACCTTCGCTCGACGGCTGCACGGCCACCCAGACTTTGAACGGGCCGAGTGCCTGCGCAACATTCACCGCATTGCCGAAATACGCCTTCACGAGAAACTGGGCCACGTCCCCGAGCTGGGCAACCGTGTTTGGGACTGGGCCGAAGCACTGGCCGTGCACAGCGACCCCGGCTTTCGGGAAAACGGCCAACTCACCGTCACTTATCTCACCCAAGCCCATCAAGCCTGCGCCCAGCAACTGGCGCAATGGATGCGCGAATGCGGCTTTGATGAGGTGGACATCGACGCGGTGGGCAATGTGGTGGGCATCTACCACGGTCAAGATCGGCAGGCCCCCCGCTTGCTCACCGGCAGTCACTTCGACACTGTTCGCAACGGTGGCAAATACGATGGACGCTTGGGCGTCTTGGTGCCCATGGCCTGCGTGCAGGCGCTGCATGCCAAGGCTCAGCGACTGCCCTTTGGCATCGAAGTGGTCGCATTTTCTGAAGAAGAGGGCCAACGCTACAAAGCCACGTTCTTGGGGTCTGGGGCGCTGACCGGCGACTTCAACCCTGCATGGCTCGAACAAACCGATGCGCAAGGTGTCTCCATGGAGCAAGCCATGCGCGACGCCGGTTTGCCGGCAACCTTGACGGCCGTTCGCGCCTTGCGGCGCGATCCCGCCCAGTACCGGGGTTTTGTGGAGGTTCACATCGAGCAAGGACCGGTCCTCAACGAACTCGACTTGCCTCTGGGCGTGGTCACGTCCATCAATGGCAGCGTGCGATTTCTGTGCGAGGTCACCGGCATGGCCAGCCACGCCGGCACCACCCCCATGGACCGACGGCGCGATGCCGCAGCCGCCGTGGCCGAACTCATCCTCTATGTCGAGCGACGTGCTGCGGCCGTCCCCGACGTGGTGGGCACCGTAGGGATGCTCGAGGTGCCCTCAGGATCGATCAATGTGGTGCCCGGACGCTGCAAGTTCAGCTTGGACTTGCGGGCCACCACCAATGAAGCGCGTGATGCCTTGGCTCAAGACGTCACCGCCGAGTTCGAGCGCATTTGCGCTCGACGGGGCCTTCACCACAGCATGGAGCGCACCTTGGCCGTTCCGGCCGCTCCCAGCCACCCCGCTTGGCAGACCCGCTGGGAAGCCGCTGTGACGTCTCTCGGACTGCCCGTCTTCCGCATGCCCAGCGGTGCCGGTCACGACGCCATGAAGCTCCATGAAATCATGCCCCAGGCCATGTTGTTTGTTCGCGGATTGAATGCCGGCATCAGCCACAATCCGCTGGAATCCATCACCCAAGACGACGCCGACCTGTGCGTGCGTGCATTCCAGCACCTGCTGCAGCAACTCTCCACTGCGTCTTGAACGCCACTTGATTCCAACTTGATCCCAAGCCGCACGCATGACCACTGACTCTCAAACCTCGCTTTACACAGCGCTCGACGCCTGGATCGACGCGCATTTCGATGATGAAGTGCGCTTCTTGCAAGCCCTGGTTCGTGTGCCAACCGACACCCCCCCCGGCAACAACGCACCCCACGCCGAGCGCACGGCCGCATTGCTGTCTGAGTTTGGATACACCGCTGAAAAGCATCCCGTAGCAGCCGAGGACGTTCAGGCCTACGGCATGCAATCCATCACCAACCTCATCGTGCGCCGACGCTTCGCCGCCGCGGGCCCCACCATCGCCCTGAACGCCCACGGAGACGTCGTCCCGCCAGGCGATGGTTGGACGCACGACCCCTACGGCGGCGAGATCGTCAACGGTCAGCTGTACGGTCGAGCGGCCGCCGTCAGCAAGAGTGATTTCGCCACCTACACCTTCGCCTTGCGCGCCCTGGAGTCGCTGCAGCAGCCGCTCAAAGGCAGCGTGGAGCTGCACTTCAC
>RFSP01000045.1 GCA_009923895.1 Betaproteobacteria bacterium
GACAACTCCGACGTCACCCTGCCGCTCAATTCCGGACAACGCATGAACAGCGCGTACTTCACGTGGGTGCGTCGCCAGACCGAGCAATTGGTTTACACCGCGCGCTACGGATTCGCCGAGAATCAGGACCGCGCCTTCGTGGGCCTGAACGATTTCCGCGCGCACATCCTGTACGGCAAGGTGCAGTACAAGTTCTGATCCCGGGCCGCCGGAGCCCTTCCAGGTTGGGGGGCGTCCGGCGGGCAAGGGGGGGCCGATCTCTGTCCGGGATACCCCGTAAAATTGGGGTCGAGGATTGCGGTGAGTCTCTCCGAGGGGCCCGCGGCATTGCCGAGGGCCCCTTTTCCTTGGGCGGCGTGCATGGACTCCACCTCCCGCAGCGCCAAAGCGATGCACAGCGGAAAACCGATCACGGTGCCCAGCGCACACACGGCCAAAGACCCCCATTGATCGCGTTGGGGCCGGGGCGCTCCAACGAAGCGCAGGTAAACCCCACTGAGCAGGCCGGCCAGAGCCGCACGCGCGGCGGTGACAAACTCGGGTGCCAATTGCGGGTGAGCCGCGTCTCCCACTGCCAGACGTGTCATTGGAAACGTCATGGCAAACATGACCACGCCCAAGAGACCCAACCACAGGCCTTTGACCACATCTTGGGAAGACGGCGTGTTCATGAACGAGACAAGGCCTCCCAGCGCTCCAGCGCCATCATCAGTTCGTCTTCGATCTGCGCGTGACGCCGAGACAGCTCGGCCGCGCTTTGAGGGTCGCGGACATACAGTGCGGGGTCTTCCAACTGCTGGCCAATGGACCGCTGCTCGGACTCCAAGGCCTCGATGCGAGCGGGCAAGGCATCGAGCTCACGCTGGTCTTTGTAGCTGAGTTTGCGTGAGGCAGAAACGACCGCAGGCGCGCTCGGCGGGGTCGAAGAAATGGGCCGTTGCGGCGGGGCGGCCGCAGGGCCAGGCACAACCCGGGCACGTTCACGCTGACGCCTCCAGTCTTCGTATCCGCCTTCGTACTCTCGCCAGCGACCAGGCCGGCCTGCAAATTCCGGGTCTGCGTCGCAAGCGATGGTGCTGGTCACCACGTGGTCCAGAAATCGGCGATCGTGACTGACCAAGAACACCGTGCCGGCATAGTTTTGCAGGAGCTCTTCCAACAACTCCAGCGTCTCCACGTCCAAGTCGTTGGTGGGCTCATCCAAGACCAGCACATTGGCCGGCAGCGCAAACAGCCGCGCCAGCAACAAGCGGTTGCGCTCCCCTCCGGAAAGCGTGCGCACAGGCGAGTTCGCTCTCTCGGGAGAAAACAGAAAGTCCGACAGGTAACTCATGACGTGTTTGCGCGAGCTTCCCACCTCGATCCATTCGCTGCCGGGGCTGATGGTGTCGGCGAGGGTGGCATCGAGATCCAGGCCGGCACGCAGCTGGTCAAAGTAGGCCACCTGCAGTTGTGTGCCTCGGCGCACGGTGCCCGAGGTGGGCTGCAACTCACCCAAAATGAGTTTGAGCAGGGTCGTCTTGCCCGACCCGTTGGGGCCGATCAAACCCACCTTGTCGCCACGCAGCAACGTGGAAGAGAATCGATCGACGATGGTGCGCTCACCAAATCGCAGAGTCACATCGCGCAACTCGGCCACGATTTTTCCCGATGGCAACCCCGCGTCCAGCTCCAGACGCACTTGGCCCACCTGTTCTCTGCGGGCCGCACGTTGCGCCCGCAAGGCCTGCAGCCGGGCCACCCGACCCACACTGCGCGTTCGACGGGCTTCCACCCCTTTTCGCACCCACACCTCTTCTTGGGCCAACAACTTGTCGGCCCGTGCTTGGGCCAGCGCCTCCGACTCCAATTCGCGTGCTTTGGCTGCTTCAAAGGCGGCAAAGTCACCGGGATAGCTGCGCAACAGGCCCCGGTCCAGTTCCACGGTGCGCGTGGCCACCGCGTCGACAAAGGCGCGGTCATGGGAGACCAAGATCAGCGCGCCCGGCCAGGCACACAACAGCTCTTGCAGCCACTCGATGGCCTCCATGTCCAAGTGGTTGGTGGGCTCGTCGAGCAACAGCACGTCGGGGCGGGCCACCAGGGCCTGTGCCAAAGCCACCCGCTTGCGGGTGCCGCCTGACAAGTCCGCCACCGAGGCCGTGGGGTCCAGATGCAGGCGCTGCAAAGCCTCTTGGACTCGCTGCTCCCAGGTCCATCCGCCTTGGGTCTCGAGCAGCGTCTGCAGCTCGTCAAGCTCTTGCGCCGAGGCAGCATCCAAGACTTCTGCGCCACCAGTCAGGGCTTCGTAGCGATCTCGCAGGGCCCGCACACCGGCCACCCCTTGAGAGACGGCCTCAAAGACGCTCACACCGGGTGCAAACTCGGGCTCCTGTGCCACCCAAACCCGACGAACTTGGCCTTGGAGTTGCAGCAAGCCGTCATCGAGCTTCTCCAGTCCGGCCAAGACCTTGAGCAGCGAGGACTTCCCCGTGCCATTGCGGCCGATCAACGCCACACGCTCACTGGCTTCCAGGGCCAGAGAAGCCCCGTCGAGCAAAGGCACGTGCCCGTAGGCCAAATGGGCCCCGGAGAGCGAAATCAGCGCCATGGGCGGCCCTTCAGCCAACCTCAGCGCAAAGCCGCCTCGAGGGCATCCATGAACATGGACGCCACATCGAATCCTGTCTGCTGCATGATTTCCTGGAAACACGTGGGGCTGGTCACGTTGATCTCGGTCAGCGTGTGGCCAATCACATCCAGCCCCACCAGCAACAGGCCCCGTCGAGCCAATTCCGGTCCCAAGGCCTGAGCGATCTCTCGGTCGCGCGGGTGCAAGGGCTGCGCCACGCCTTTGCCGCCCGCGGCCAGATTGCCTCGGATTTCAGAGCCTTGCGGGATGCGCGCGAGCACATAGGGCACGGGTTGCCCGCCAATGACCAACACCCGTTTGTCGCCGTGCACGATCTCAGGCAGGTACTTCTGCACCATGAGGGTCTGGGCGCCCCCGCGGTTGAGGGTTTCGATGATGCTGCCCAAATTGAGTCCATCGGACCCCACTCGGAAGATGCCCATGCCGCCCATGCCGTCCAGGGGCTTGAGAATGATGTCGCCGTGAAGCGCATGAAAAGCCCGCACGTCGGCTTCTTGCCGGGTCACCAGGGTCGGCGCGATGAATTGCGAGAACTCCAAAATCGATAGCTTCTCGGGATGATCGCGCAGTGCCGCAGGCTTGTTGAAGACCCGCGCGCCCTCGCGTTCGGCCTGCCCCAACAGGTGGGTGGCATAAAAGTATTCGCTGTCAAAAGGCGGGTCTTTGCGCATCACGATGGCGTGTGCATCGCGCAGCGCAAAGTCTGTTGGGGCCTCGATCGTGCGGAACCAACCCTCGGCCTCCTCGGTGGCCCCCGTGAGCTCAATGATGCGCAACGAAGCGGTGACCGGCTGGCCCTGTTGCCAGCGCAGATGCCGGGGCTCGCAGGCCATCAGGGTGTACCCACGCTTGGCCGCCTCGCGCATCATGGCAAAAGTGGAGTCCTTGTAAGTCTTGAAAGACTCCAGCGGATCGGCCACAAACAACAAGGCCCGTGCGCGGTCTGAGTGCGGGCTCACGACGATCCTTTGCTCAAATCTCCACCTTGGAGCCCAGCTCCACGATGCGATTGGTGGGCAGATTCAAAAAGTCTGCGGCGGCGGCCGCATTGCGGTGCATGCTGGCAAACAGCTTCTCACGCCACAGCGCCATGCCTTGCGCAAACGTGGGCACCACCGAGTCCCGACTCAAGAAGTAGCTGGTTTCCATGTCATCCAGTTCCACCCCATTGTCACGCAAGAGTTTGAGCGCTTCAGGCACGTCGGGATCGTTCTTGAACCCGAAGTGCAAAGTCACTTGCCAGCAATCGTGTCCGAGGGATTCGACTTCGCAGCGCTTGCCAAAGCCCACCCACGGAATCTCGTGATGTTGGACAGTGACAAACAGATTTTGCGCATGCAAGACCTTGTTGTGCTTGAGGTTGTGCAACAGCGCAAAGGGGGTGGAGCCTTTCTCGGAATTCAAAAACACCGCCGTTCCGGGCACGCGCTGAGGCGGGCTGATGAAGATGGCCTCCAAAAATTGCGGCAGCTCAATGGCTTCGTCGCGCAGCCGATCGGCCATGAGCTGGCGTCCCTGCTTCCAGGTGGTCATGATGGTGAACATGGCGCCACCGATGAGCAGTGGGAACCAACCGCCGTCCAAAACCTTGATCGCATTGGCCGAGAAGAAGACCAAATCGATCACCAAGAACACGATGGTGGCGGCCATGGCCAAGGTCCAAGGCAAACGCCAGCCATACACAATGACAAAGAACGTCATGACGGTGGTGATGGTCATGTCAATGGTCACAGCGATGCCGTAGGCCGAGGCCAACGCGCTGCTGGAGCCAAAGAACACCACCGCCAGCACGATGCAGGCATACAGGCTCCAGTTGACAAAAGGCACATAGATCTGGCCCGTCTCACGAATGGACGTGTGAGCGATTCTCAGCCGGGGCAAATAGCCGAGCTGAATCACCTGCTTGGTCACCGAGAACGCGGCCGTGATCAAGGCCTGCGAGGCAATCACGGTGGACAACGTGGCCAAGGCAATCAGGGGGTACAGCGCCCACGAAGGCGCCATCTCAAAGAAAGGATTTTCCACTTTGCTCGGATGTGCCAGCAGCATGGCCCCTTGCCCAAAGTAATTGAGCACCAAGGCGGGCATGACGCCCGCAAACCAGGCCAAGCGGATGGGCTTTTTGCCAAAGTGCCCCATGTCGGCATAGAGTGCCTCGGCCCCCGTCACGCACAAGACCACAGAGCCCAAGGCCACAAAAGCCACGGCGGGTTGGCCAAAGAGAAACTCCAATGCATAGTGGGGTGAGAGCGCCGCAAGCACTGCCGGGTTGTCCGCAATGTGCACCACCCCCAGCACGGCCAATACCGCAAACCACACCACCATCACCGGCCCAAAAAACCGACCCACTGCGGCCGTGCCAAAGCGCTGCGCTGCAAACAGGCCCGTCAACACCACCAAGGTCACAGGCACGATGAACTTGTGGAACGCCGGCGTGGCCACCTCCAGGCCTTCCACCGCAGACAACACCGACACCGCCGGTGTGATGACGCCATCTCCAAAGAAGATGGCGGTGCCAAAAATGCCCACCAAGAGCAGCCGTGAACGCAATTTGGGCCGGTCTTTGACCGCCTGTGAAGCCAAGGCCAACATGGCAATGAGGCCGCCTTCGCCATGGTTGTCAGCACGCAAAATCAAAGCCACGTACTTGATGGAGACGATCGAGGTCAGCGTCCAAAAAACCAGCGACAAGATGCCCAGAATGTTGTGCTCATTCAGCGGCACATGCCCATGGGCAAACACCTCTTTGAGCGCGTAAAGCGGGCTGGTGCCGATGTCGCCGTAGACAACGCCAATGGCCGCCAGGGTCAGTGATGCCAACGCCCCGTGAGAGCGCGAATGGTCTGGGGGGTTCAAAAGGTCACTCCACCGAGTCGGACTCGGGATCGGTGGCTTCGAGCTCGTAGCTGGCTGCCAACATGGCCAGACGGGCGACGACGCCGTACATGTAAAAACGATTGGGTGCGCTCACGCCCGGCTTCACCCCGGGTCTTGGCAAGGCCCCAGAAGGCTCAAAGGCCAGGGGCACGTAGTGTGAGTTGGCCGGATGAAGCTGATCGGGATGTCCCGGCTCGGCGTGAACCCGGTAGTAGCCGCCCACGACATAGCGGTCCATCGTGTACACCACCGGTTCTGCCACGGCCTCGTTGATGCGCTCGAAGGTGGGCACGCCCTCTTGCACCACCAACTCCACGCCTTGGGACGATGACGTCGGCTCGGCCTGGGGTGGGATTCGGGCCCGCTCGATCTTGGCCGCCAGATCTTTGGCATCGCGCACATTCAAGCTGGCCAGCCCATGGCGTCGGTCGCCGGCTTTGATGACCACAAAGGGTTTGTCGGCAATGCCGTACTCTTTGTGCTTGCGCCGCACTTTGGTCAGCACCGCGTCCACCTGATCGGCCAGGCCCTTCAACGACGGCGCGTCGTCGAGGTTGACGGGGCCGCAGGCATGGGTGATGGGGTGAATCAGCCAATGGTCCATGCCCAAGAGCTTGGAGAACTTCTTGGCCACCTCTTCGTAAATCTGAAAGTGGCGCCCCATGCTGCGCACCGTCCACCCCGCGTGCAACGGAGGCAACAAGTACTGCTCATGCACACTGAGCAATTGCTTGGGCACCCCCTCCATCAATGGGGTGTTGAGCAAGATGGTGCAGGGGTCGAAGTCTTTGAGCCCCACACGGCCGCGTTGGCGCACCACCGGCTCGACAGCCAAAGTCTGGCCTTCGGGAAGCCTCCAGTGCGTGGGCTTTTTGAGCGCAGGGTCCAGGCTTCCGAGGCGCACATTCAAACCGGCTTGGTAAAAAATGCCGATCAATCGGTGCAAGCTCTCCAGGTAAAAGGAGTTGCGGTTCCCTGCCTCGGGAATGATGAGCAGGTTGCGCGCTTCGGGGCAGATCTTCTCGATGGCCGCCATGGCGGCCTGCACCGCCAGCGGCATCACTTCAGGAGCGAGGTTGTTGAACCTGGAGGGAAACAAGCCCGTGTCCACCGGCGCCAGCTTGTAGCCCGCGTTGCGCACGTCCACCGCGCAATAGAAGGCCGGCGTGTGCTCCATCCATTCCAGCCGAAACCACCGTTCGATGGCTGGCGTGGCCTCGAGCATGCGCTGCTCGAGTTCGTTGATAGGGCCGTTGAGGGCTGTGACCAGGTGAGGAACCATGTCCGCATTCTAAAGAGCTCTCTGCCTGGGGTTGAGAACGCCCCAAAGAAAAAGCCGCCCCTGAGTTGGCAGGGGCGGCCCAGAAGAAACGTGCGCTTACTTGCTGTACGCCGTCTCTCCGTGCGAGGAGATGTCCAGACCCTCTCGCTCCTCTTCCTCGCTGACACGCAGTCCGATGACCAGATCCACGATCTTGAAGGACACCGCCGCGACCACACCCGACCAGATGACGGTCACGCCCACCGCCTTGGCTTGGAT
Source organism: Betaproteobacteria bacterium (assembly GCA_009923895.1). Taxonomy (GTDB): domain Bacteria; phylum Pseudomonadota; class Gammaproteobacteria; order Burkholderiales; family Burkholderiaceae_C; genus Rubrivivax. The sequence continues at coordinate 7,050 of RFSP01000045.1, forward strand.
GATGAGCTGGTCCATCACGCCGGCCGAACCCACCGTGCCGGTGACCCAGTCGGTGACCATGCCAGGGCCGCCCAGCACCTGGGTGTTGAACACGCCGGTGAGCAAGGCACCCACGATGCCGCCCACGCCGTGCACGCCAAAGACATCCAAAGAGTCGTCAGCACCGAGCATCTTCTTCAGGCCGTTGACGCCCCACAGGCAAGCCAAACCGGCGATGAAACCAATCAGGATGGCGCCCATGATGCCCACATTGCCCGCGGCCGGCGTGATGGCCACCAAGCCTGCCACGGCACCCGAGGCGGCACCCAGCATGGATGCCTTGCCTCGCATCAAGGCCTCACCCAAGCACCAGGCCAGGACGGCCGCCGAAGTGGCTGTGAAGGTGTTGAGGAAAGCCAAGGCAGCGCTGTTGCCGGCCTCCAACGCAGAGCCCGCGTTGAAGCCAAACCAACCCACCCACAGCAAGGACGCGCCCACCATGGTCAGCGTGAGGCTGTGCGGGGTCATCGACTCCTTGCCATATCCCACGCGTTTGCCCGCCATATAGGCGCCCACCAAGCCTGCCACTGCCGCGTTGATGTGCACCACCGTGCCGCCGGCGAAGTCCAAGGCGCCCCACTGCCAGATCAGGCCGGCTTTGGCGTTCATGGCATCGACCACCTCTTTGCCGGTATAGGCATCGGGACCCATCCAGAACCACACCATGTGTGCGATGGGCGCGTAGCTGAAGGTGAACCACAGCACCATGAACAGCAGCACCGCAGAGAACTTCATGCGCTCAGCAAAGGCGCCCACGATCAGGCAGCAGGTGATTGCGGCGAATGTCGCCTGGAACACCACAAACACGATCTCGGGCAAGACCACACCCTTGCTGAAGGTGGCCGCCGTGGCGAATTCTCCCTTGATGGGATCGAAGACCCCTTTGAGGAACAGCCGGTCAAAGCCGCCAAAGAAGGCATTGCCCTCGGTGAAGGCCAGGCTGTAGCCGTACAGGGCCCACAGCACCACGATGAGCGAGAACGTCACAAACACCTGCATCAACACCGACAACATGTTTTTGCTGCGCACCAACCCGCCGTAAAACAGGGCCAGACCCGGGATCGACATCATGATCACGAGGATGGTGGACACCAGCATCCAGCTGACGTCGCCCTTGTTGGGCACGGGAGCCGAGGCGACGGCCGAAGCAGCGTCCACCACAGCAGAGGCCGCGGCGGCCACAGCCGACGCCGCAGGCGCAGAGGCCGCAGCGGTTTGCGCATCGGCCAGACCCGCGAAGCCCAAGGCCGCAAGGCCCAGGGACAAGAAAAGAGGTAGTTTTTTCATGGGAAGAATCTCTCCAGTAGGGGCTTCATTCGCGGGCATGCTCAAAGCGCGTCTTTGCCGGTCTCGCCGGTTCGGATGCGCACCACCTGCTCCAGCGACGACACGAAGATCTTTCCGTCACCGATTTTTCCGGTGCGGGCAGAGCCTTCGATGGCCTCGATCACACGCTCCACGAGCGCGTCGTCCACGGCCGCTTCGATCTTCACTTTGGGCAAGAAGTCGACCACGTATTCCGCGCCGCGATAGAGCTCGGTGTGGCCCTTTTGACGACCGAAGCCCTTGACTTCGGTCACCGTGATGCCCTGCACACCGATGTTGCTGAGGGCCTCACGCACTTCGTCGAGCTTGAAGGGCTTGACGATGGCTGTCACCATTTTCATAAAGGGCTCCTGATTTAAAAGTTGTACTTGGCACCCAGCACGACCGAAGCCTTGCCGAGGTTTTGCTTCGTCGGCCCCAAATAGGCTTTGGTGCTCGTGCCCACCAGCGCGCCACTCCACGTCACCCCGCTGATCTCCTTGCTCACGGTCAACGAGTAATCGGAGTAGCTGTAGGCACCGTTTTTCTTCACGGCTTGGTAGCCGATGTGCGGCGCGATCGTCAGGCCGGCCGCTTCAAACGTCCCCGTGAGGTCCAGATACCCACTGCCCTTGCTGTTGGCAAAACCGAACAGATTGGAGGTGCTGTGCGAGTACTTGGCAGTGACCGGGCCGAAGGTCAACGCGCCATAGAGCTCAACGGTGTTGGCTGAAGGATTCAGACCGTTGCTCGGGTAGCTGTAGGTCAACACGCCAATGTCATAAGCCGTGTCTTTGGCCAAGTCACCCTTGACGCCACCGTAGATATCGATCTCGGTGTTGGCCTTGCCGCCGGAGTCTTTGATCCAGTTGATGGTGGACGCCCAGGCACCCAGATAAAACGCACCCTGGGTCACATCGAAGCCGCCTTGCAAGGCAGGCTTGAGGCGCGATTGCGAAATGCCGCGGTAACGGTACTCGGTGACGGCGCCAATGTTGAAGGTCAAGGGTGACGCCTCCGGGGCCGCAGCCGGCGCTGCCGCCGGGGCTGCGGTTTGGGCTTGTGCCACGGCGGGCGCCACACTCAGTTGCACGGCACAGGCCACGGAAGCCAGCGCGATCAAAGAGGTCTTTTTCATAGGGTCTCCAAGGTTGCAAATCAAATAAATGTGAAAGCTTCAGCAGCTTCCGTGCCATCGGGCCAAAGGCGCGGCAGCGCCAGATGGGCCCCAGGAAAGCACCCAAAGCTTGCGAAAAGGCCCCTCCTCCTGGAGTGGGCCCCAAAATTGGGCGCCCCAAAATGGTGCTTCCCCCAGGCGCCTCGCATTCAGACAATGCGAGGCATGTTCGTCGCTGGAGACCCCTCATGACATTGGCCGTGGTCATCACCCGGGCCCTGGAGGGCATGGACGCCAAGGAAGTGCGGGTGGAGGTGCATTTGGCCAATGGGCTGCCCAGCTTCACCCTGGTGGGACTGGCCGACACCGAAGTCAAAGAGTCCCGGGAGCGGGTGCGTGCGGCCTTGTCCGAAAGCGGATTCGCCTTCCCCCACAACCGACGCATCACGGTCAATTTGGCTCCGGCCGACTTGCCCAAAGAGTCGGGGCGCTTTGACCTGCCCATTGCCGTGGGCATCTTGGCGGCCTCGGGTGTCATTGACACCCAGCGGCTGGATCGCCTGGAGTTCGCGGGCGAGCTGTCACTGGCGGGCGAATTGCGGCCCATTCGCGGTGCCATGGCCCTGGCCTTGGCGGTCAGACAAGCCAGCCTTTTGGGCGGGCCGGTGCGCAGCCTGGTGCTCCCCGCCGCCAGCGCACAGTCGGCCGCCCGGGTGCGCGGCTTGGACGTTCGTGGGGCCGCACACCTGCGCGAAGTCATCCAGGCGCTAAGTGTCAAAACACCCGAAGGTCCCACCCAATTGGACTTGCCACGCGCTCGGCCCTCCGCGCGGTCAAGTCCGCTCGCCCCAAGCAGCCACAGCCTCGACTTGCAAGACGTCCGTGGCCAAAGCGCGGCCAAGCGGGCCCTGGAAATCGCTGCCGCGGGTGGCCACAGCTTGCTGCTGGTGGGCCCGCCAGGCACAGGC
>RFSP01000046.1 GCA_009923895.1 Betaproteobacteria bacterium
TCATAGGGCGCCGTGACCACCGACAGCTCTTCAAAAGGCACCACACGGCTCTCGCCGCCAATGTAGATCCGCACACCGTCGGCCCGGCTGGAGACTTCGAGCAAGCGCATCAGCTCGGTCTTTTGCTCAAACACATCAAAGAGCTTGCGCAACGAACCCATGTCGTTGCCCAAGTCTTGAACCCCCAGCAGGTGGTGTTCTCCGGCCACCACCACCTGATCGGAGCTTTCCTCCAGCGCCTGCGTGCCGGCCTGCACGGCCGCCTCCATGAGGGCGGCAATTTCACCGCGCAGGGCTTCAATCTCTGACTTCAGGCGCTCACGAACCTCTTCAATGGTGAGGCCCGCGTAGTGGCTGTTGAGGTAGTTGGTGGCTTCTACCAGTTCGGTCTGGGTGTAGTCACGCGCCGTGAAGATGAGGCGGTTTTGCACATCCCCATCGGGCGACACCATGATGACCAGCACGCGTCTCTCGCCAATGCGCAGGAACTCGATGTGACGAAATACGCTGGCCTTGCGCGGTGCGGTCACCACCCCCACAAAACTCGACAGGCTGGACAAGAGCTGGGCCGCCTGTGTGATGACGCGCTGCGGCTGATCGGGCTGAATGTGCTCACGCGCCACCCGCAACTCGGCGGGCAAATCGGCCTGCGGATGGGCCGGGTCAAAGGGCCGGGCCGTGAGCATGGTGTCCACAAACATGCGGTACCCCCGGGCGGTGGGAATGCGCCCGGCACTGGTGTGGGGGCTGGCAATGAGCCCCAGCTCCTCCAGGTCGCTCATCACATTGCGAATGGTCGCAGGAGACAGGTCCAAGCCCGACGCGCGCGACAGCGTGCGCGAGCCCACGGGCTGCCCCTCGTCGATGTAGCGCTCGACCAGGGTTTTCAGCAGAATTTTGGCGCGGTCATCTAGCATGTGAGCCGATTGTACGAAGTCAAAACCGCTTTCGCAGGCCTCCACTCAAGGCCAACCGCGGTCAGGCTCAGAGCCCCCCGCCTTTGGAGTCCCCCCACAGAGGCCCTCCCGCGGGGGACGAGGCCGATATCACAACTTCGGCTGGGTGTGTCATCATGTGCCTCATGTCCGCCCGATTTCGTCACGCCGCAATCGTCGGCAAGTTTCAAGCCCAAGGCATCCGCGGTGCCTTGGAAGACGTGGCTCACTTCCTCGAAGATCAAGGGCTGGAAGTGTCTTTTGAAAGCGCCACGGCCACGGCCACTGGGGTGAGCCGGTATGCCTCGCTCAGCCCTGCACAAATGGGGGCGCAATGCGACTTGGCTGTGGTGGTAGGGGGCGACGGCACCATGCTGGGCATTGGTCGAGAGTTGGCCCGGTACAACATCCCACTGGTGGGCATCAACCAAGGACGACTTGGCTTCATCACCGACATCCGGATGGACCAATTCCGGGAGGTCTTGGCCCCCATGATCCAAGGCGAATTCGTCGAAGATCACCGCTCCATGATTGAAGGCGGCGTGTGGCGCGACGGCGACTGCATCTTCGAGAGCCTGTCCATGAACGATGTGGTGGTCAGCCGGGGCGCCGTGTCTGGGATGGTGGAGCTCAAGGTCGACATTGGCGACGACTTTGTGGCCAATTTGCGGGCCGACGGACTCATCATCGCATCGCCCACCGGCTCCACGGCCTACGCCCTCTCGGCGGGAGGGCCCATCTTGCATCCGTCCATTGCGGGTTGGGTGGTGGTGCCCATTGCTTCTCACACCTTGTCCAACCGGCCCATCGTCTTGCCCGACCATGGCGAAATCTGCATTGAAATCGTGGCCGGCCGAGATGCCTCGGCCAACTTCGACATGCAGAGTTTGACCAGCCTGTTGCATGGCGACCAAGTGCGCGTGCGGCGATCCAAACACCGCGTGCGTTTCTTGCACCCGCGCGGCTGGAGCTATTACGCCACCTTGCGTCGCAAGTTGCGCTGGTACGAAGGAGGCGTGTGATGCTGCGACGCCTGTCGCTGCGCGACTTCGTCATCGTGGCCGGCCTCGAAGTGGACTTTGATGCCGGGTTTACCGTGCTCACTGGAGAGACCGGTGCAGGAAAGTCCATCCTCATCGACGCTTTGCAGCTGGCCTTGGGGTCGCGCGCCGATGCCGCCGTGGTGCGCGAAGGTGCCGCGCGTGCAGACATCACGGCCGAATTTGACTCCCCGCCCACCCTGCACGCCTGGCTAGAGGAAGCCGGCATTGAGATGGCTGAGTCCCTGTTGCTGCGGCGGGTGGTGGATGCCCAGGGCAAGAGCCGGGCGTGGATCAACGGCACGGCGGTCACTGTCACCCAGTTGCGGCAAGCCGCCGATCACCTGGTGGACATTCATGGCCAACATGCCTGGCAAAGCCTCACCCGCCCGGCCGCCGTACGCGCCTTGTTTGACAGTCAGGCGGGCATCGACACGGCGCCACTGAGCCAGGCCTGGCAGGCTTGGCAGGCGGCTGTATTGGCCCTCCAACAGGCCCGTGAGCAAAGTGAGCAGTTGTCTGAAGAACGTGAGCGCTTGCAGTGGCAGGTGGGCGAGCTCGAGAAACTTGCGCCGGCGGCTCAGGAGTGGGAGTCACTCAACAGCGAGCACACCCGCTTGGCCCACGCGCAAACACTGCTCGACGCGGCCCAATCGGCATTTCAAGCCCTGAGCGACGATGAGCTGGCCGCTGACACCTTGACCGGTCGGGCTTTGGACGCCTTGGACGAAGCGGTGTCGCTCGATCCTCAATTGGCCGATGTGGCAGAGGTGCTGCGCAGTGCGCAGGCCCAGCTGCAAGACGCCGCCCACTCCCTGAAGTCTTATCTGAACCACCACGACCCCAACCCAGAGCGGTTGACGGAGCTGGACGCACGGCTGTCTACGTGGATGGCACTGGCTCGGCGCTTCAGGCGGCCGCCCGCAGAGTTGGCCGCGTTGCTGGAGTCTTGGAAATTGCAATTGCAGGCGCTCGAAGCATCGGCCGACTTGGATTCATTGGAAGCGACCGCCGAACAAGCCAAACAGGCCTGGCAAGCGCAAGCCAAAGGGGTATCGGCCCAGCGGCGCAAAGCAGCGCCCGTTCTTGGCGCCTCCATCACCCAAGCCATGCAACAGTTGGGGATGGCCGGGGGGCAATTTGAAGTGGCGCTCATGCCTGTCCAAGAGCCTCAGTCCTACGGGCTGTAATCGGTTGAATTCTTGGTGGCGGGACATGCCGGATCCAGCCCCCGCCCCTTGGCCCGGGTGGCCTCGGGCGGTGAGCTTTCCCGACTGGCTCTGGCCATTGCAGTCACCACCGCACGCAGCCGCCCTCAGTCGGTCGCCAGCCTGATCTTTGATGAAATCGATTCGGGCGTGGGAGGCACGGTGGCCGACACGGTGGGCCGTTTGATGAAGGAGCTCGGCACCACAACGCAGGTTTTTGCAGTCACCCATCTCGCTCAGGTGGCGGCCTGTGCAGACAGCCATTTTGTGGTCGCCAAGCACTTGCGCGATGGCATCACCACCAGCGACATCACCCCTGTCACCGGTGAAGCCCGAGTGGCCGAGATTGCCCGCATGTTGGGGGGCGAGCGCTTGTCGGGCCAAGCCCACGCCCAAACCCTGCTCGGTGAGCGTCAATCGGCGTCACCTGCAAAACGTCAGGCACCACGTCGGTCTTCGAGCTCGGAGCGCTCTTCATGAAAGCCGATGTCATCATCGTCACCGGGGTGTCTGGCTCTGGCAAGTCGGTGGCCTTGCACGCCTTGGAAGACGCCGGCTATTTTTGCGTGGACAACTTGCCGCCCGAACTGCTGCGCGATTTCATCCGCTTGGAGCAAGAGCGGTTCACCCGCAAGGTGGCCGTGGCTGTGGACGTGCGAACGGCCACCTCCCTGCCCCACTTGCTTCCTCTGATCGAATCGCTCAAGAAAGAGGGAGTGGCCATCCGCCTCATCTTTCTGGACGCTGCCACCGACGCCTTGGTGCGACGCTTTTCTGAAACCCGTCGCCCCCACCCGCTGTCCGCCTCAGCCCAACCCGGGGACGCGGCGCGGGCGCTGGTGGAAGCCATCGACCTGGAGCGTCAACTGCTGTCGCAGTTGCGGGAGATCTCCACCATCATGGACACCAGCTTGTTGCGCCCCGCACAGCTGCGTACCTGGATGAGAGACTTGGTGGGAGCCACGGGCTCGCCATTGACCTTGGTGTTTCAGTCCTTCGCGTTCAAGCATGGTGTGCCCTTGGACGCTGACTTCGTCTTCGACTTGCGCGTGTTGCCCAACCCGTTTTACATCAAAGAGCTTCGTCCTCACACCGGCCAAGATGCCCCCGTGGCGCAATACCTGTCTGCCCAACCCGAAGTGATGGAAATGTTGGGGCAAATTCAAACCTATTTGCAGCGCTGGATCCCCAGTTTTGAGAGCGATCTTCGAAGCTACCTCACCGTGGCCTTGGGCTGCACTGGAGGGCAGCATCGATCACCGTTTGCGGCCGAAGAATTGGCGCGGCGATTTTCCGCACAGCACGCCACCTTGTTGAGGCACAGGGAATTGGACAGCGCCGAATGAGTGAGTCTCGACTCGAGCGCACGCCGCTGTTTCCTCTGCAAACAGTCCTCTTTCCCGGCGGGTTGCTGCAGCTCAAAATCTTTGAGGCGAGATACCTCGACCTGGTCAGCCGATGTCTTCGCGAGCAATCCTCGTTTGGGGTGGTGTGTTTGCAGCAGGGTGCAGAAGCTGGTGCAGGCAGCAAGACCGTCCGTACGGAGATGGTCGGCGTGCAGGCCCGCATTGACGATGTCGATGCCAAAGAAGCCGGCATCTTGTACATCCGCTGCTCAGGAGGGCAACGTTTTCGCCTCTTGGATGCGCCTCGGCAAGAGACCAATGGCCTTTGGGCCGCCTTGTCTGAACCCATCCCTGCCGACGAGGTGGAGGCCCCAGCGCCCTCGATGAAGCGGGCGGTGGAAGCCTTGGCCCAGGCGGCCGCACGGCTTGAAGCCGAGGGTCACAATCCCTTCGCGCACCCCTTGCGCCTGGATGATGCAGGCTGGGTGGCCAACCGTTGGTGCGAAATATTGCCCATCTCGCTGGCGGCCAAGCAAAAGCTCATGGAGCTCGAGTCTCCCCGCTTGAGATTGCAGCTGGTGGACGAATTTCTGCGCAGCAAGCAGGTCTTGCGCGACTGATCAGGCACTTTCCAGCAACTTGCGCACCGGCGCGGGCAGGCCCAAAGCCAAGGCCTCACGGATCGTGCACCACTGTCCTGGCTTCGGTGCGCCCTCCGCTGCATGGTCTGCTGCATGGTCTGCTGCAAGGTCTGCCTCAAAAGCCAACTGCATGTGTTGTCTTCGCGCCAGGCTGAATTTGGATGGCAAGGTGAATCGCACGGGCAATAGCAGCCAGTCGAAGTGGGTCAGTGCATGCTCGATGGGTGACAACTGCTCGCGTTTGACGGCATCGGCCCACGCACCCAGCAACGGGGTGGCCGCAGGGGGGATGCCAAGTTCTTGTGGGTCTTGCACCGGCCTTTCAGGCAGGCACCACAAGCCCGCCCAGACGCCTCGGGCAGGACGCTGCACCAGCCAGACCTCGTCGCGATGCTGCAACCACCACAAGACACTCACCCTTCGGCCCCTGCGCGTGCGCTTGGTTTTGACAGGAAAGTCGTGGGGACGCTCCTGGGCCTGGGCCACACAGTCAGACCGAAGGGGACAGAGGGTGCAACGCGGCTGTCGGGCGGTGCAGACCTGAGCACCGAGGTCCATCAGGCCTTGGGTGTACCGGTCGATGTCCCGCTGGGGCAACAAAGACTCGGCCAGACTCCACAACGCTTTTTCATGGCGCGCCTGGGACAAATCCTCACCAAAACCCAAGACCCGCGTCAGCACCCGCTTGACGTTGCCGTCCAAAATGGCCGCACGCGCGCCAAAACAAAATGCCGCAATGGCCGCCGCTGTCGATCGGCCAATGCCAGGCAGGGTCGCGAGCGTGGCAGGGTCTTGCGGAAACTGCCCGGCGTGATGGGTGACGACTTTTTGCGCGCACGCATGAAGATGGCGTGCCCGGCTGTAATAACCCAGGCCGCTCCACAACGCGAGTACCTCATCCAATGGCGCCTGGGCCAGATCTTGGACCGTGGGAAAGCGTTGCAGAAATCGATCGTAGTAGCCCAAGACCGTGCTCACTTGGGTCTGCTGCAACATCACTTCAGAGAGCCACACGCGATACGGGTCACGCGTTTGTTGCCAGGGCAGATCGTGCCGACCGTGTTGCTTTTGCCACCGAACCACTTGGGCGGCCAAATTCGAAGTAGATGCGCTCATCGTTTTTGGCACATGGGGCAGTAATAGGTGGCGCGCTGGGCCTGCACCAGCCGACGAATGGGCGTGCCGCAATGATGACAAGGCTGAGCCTCTCGGCCATAGACCTGCGCCTCATTTTGAAACTCGCCGCTCATGCCATGGGCGTCACGAAAATCGCGCAAGGTGGTCCCGCCCACGGCCATGGCCCTGGACAGGGTGTGCCGGACTGCGGCCAACAATCGTGCCGCGCGTGCACGGCTGATACGGCAAGCAGGCGTGCGAGGGTCGATCCCCGCGGCAAACAGTGCCTCACATGCGTAGATGTTGCCGGCACCGACCACCGCATCGCCCGACAACAGCACCTGCTTGATGGCTGAGCGCCGTGCCCGCAACCGGGCATGAAACGCCGCGTCGTCCAGGGCTGGATCAAAGGGCTCGGGGCCCAAGCGTTGCAGGAGCTTGGCGGCCGGATCGCTGGCCAGGGCATCTGACCACACCACCGCACCAAATCGGCGAGGGTCGTGAAGCCGCAAGGTGCCCTGCGTGGTCACGAGGTCAAAGTGATCGTGCTTTCCAGGCGGATCCAGAGGCCCAGCAGGCCCCGCTTGCGAGGAGCCCACGCCCACCCACTGCAACGAGCCCGACATGCCCAGATGCAGCAGCAGTCCGCCCGCATCGTCAGCACGTCGACCCGGTCTCGGGCCCAGAGGAATCCACAAATACTTGCCCCGTCGTTGGGTGTCTCCCACGTGGCGACCCACCAAATGGCCTGTGCGACAGCCCAAAGGCCAGCGCAAGGGCTTGCCCAAATGGGCCTGAAGCACGATCGAGCCTCGCAGAGAAGGTGCGATGGACAGGCGGGTGACTTCCACTTCGGGCAGCTCAGGCATGGTTCATTATGTGAGAATGGATCGGTGAAGCCGATTTCAATGCACATTGTCCCTCGCGGACTCGCCTGGCTGGTTGTATTCCTGGCCAGCCTCAGCCCCATGGGGGCCGATGCTCAAAAGGCTTCGAATGCCGCAGCGCCTGAGGCGTCGGAGCCGCCCCCCAAGAACTCCAGCTTGGACGCCCCGCTGTTCTATCAGCTGCTCATCGGCGAGATGCAGTGGAGAGTGGGTGAAGCTGGCGTGGCCTACGGGGTCATTCTGGACGCAGCACGTCGCACCAAGGACGAGGCTTTGTTCAGGCGAGCCGTGGACATTGCGCTGCAGGCCCGCGCCGGGGACGAGGCCCTGGCGGCGGCCAAGGCCTGGCGCACGCTGGTCCCCCAATCCGCCGAAGCCCTTCGAACCCAGTTGCAGATCTTGTTGGCACTGAACCGGCTGAGCGATGTGCAAGAGCCGCTGACCGCCCTGCTGTCGATGGCGCCGACCGAAGCCGACCGGGCGGTCTTGATCCAGTCGCTCCCGCGTTTCTTTGAGAGAGTGGCCGATGCCGCCGCAGTGACCAAGACGGTCGAGCGCGTGCTGCAGCCCTATTTGTCCTCGGCCTCGTTACAAGCCATGGCCCGGGTCACATTGGGACGTCTGTGGTTGTCAGCGGGCCAGGCCGATCGCGCAATGACCCTGGTGACAGAGGCCCTGAAGCAAGCACCGCAAGCCTCGGCACCCATTCAGTTGGCATTGGAGCTCATGCCGCGCCAGCCCGCAGCCGAAAGCTTGGTTCGAGGCTACTTCAAGGGCCCCAACCCCGACCCCAACCTGCGTTTGGCCTTCGGCCGGGCCCTGGCCCAGTCGCAGCGTCACGCCGAAGCCATCGATCAACTCGAGTTGGCCACCCGGGATCGACCCGATCTGGCCCCGGCCTGGCTGACTTTGGGTGCATTGCATTTGGATCTTCGGCAGGGAACCCAAGCCGAGCAGGCCTTGCTGCGCTACATCCAGCTCACGCAAAGCGCGGCAACGGTGGCAGAGGATCCTAACGACGATGACGGGTCCACAGCGCCTGCGGGGCGACATCCCCATCAACAAGCCAGGACCCAAGCGTGGTTGATGTTGGCGCAGGCCGCTGATCTGCGCAATGACCGAGCCGCTGCGGAGAGTTATCTGGCCAAGGTGGACAACCCCGCACAAGCCGTCCAGGTACAAGCCCGCAGAGCCAGCTGGCTGGTGCGTCAAGGCCGTACCAATGAGGCGCTGGCCCTGATCCGCCGGGTGCCTGAGCGTGGTGCCGAGGACGCCCGTCTGAAGTTGTTGGCCGAGGGGCAAGTGTTTCGTGAGGCCAAACGCTGGCAAGAGGCCTACGAGGTTGCTCGCACTGCGGCACAGCGCTGGCCCAACGACGTGGAACTGATCTACGAGCAAGCCATGATGGCTGAAAAAATCCAGCGGCTCCCCGAGATGGAACAACTGCTGCGGCGCGTGATCGAATTGCAACCCGATCATCAACATGCCTACAACGCCTTGGGATACTCTCTGGCGGATCGGGGCTTGCGTTTGAACGAAGCACGGGACTTGATTCGCAAGGCCCTGGAGTTTGCGCCGGGCGATCCATTCATCACCGACAGTCTGGGCTGGGTGGAATATCGGCTGGGCAATGTGCCCGAGGCGCTGAAACTGCTGCGTCAGGCTTATGCCGCCAGGCCGGACACCGAGATCGCCGCGCACTTGGGCGAGGTGCTTTGGGTCAATGGGCAGCGAGAAGAAGCGCGTCGGGTGTTCAAGGAAGGCCGCGCACGGGATGCCAGCAATGAGGTCCTTCGTGAAGCCCTGGCGCGGCTCAAAGCCGACCTCTAAAGCGGAGCCTGAAGTTCAGGATCCACCGGTCAGAACACCCCCATGATGCGCAGGATGAAGCAGGCTTGGATGCGGGTCGCCCTGGCAGTCAGCCTGTTGACCACGGGCTGCGTCAGCCCCAGGGTGCAAGAGGCGGGCACCCTTCAGGGGCGACTGGCCCTGAAGGTGGCTGCGACGGCGGCGCTGCCCGAGCGGCAATTGAGCGCTTTGTTTGCCCTGGGAGGCAATGCCAGTCAGGGGTTCCTGGAACTGAGCACGCCTTTGGGACTGACCTTGGCCACCGCAAAGTGGCAACCCGGCCGCGTGGAGCTGCGCACGCCCCAAGAGTCCATGGTGCTCGATGACCTCAACGCATTGGCGCAGCGCACCTTGGGAGAACCCATGCCGCTGGGGGCGGTGTTTGCCTGGCTGAGGGGACGCGCATGGGACCAGGCCCCCTATGAAGTGACCGAAGGAAACGCCAGAGAGCCGCTCACGTTTGAGCAACTGGGATGGAAGGTGGACCTGCGCCGGTTTGCACAAGGCGTGTTGACCGCCCAAAGACCGGGTGAACCTGCGGTGACGCTGCAGGCCCGGTGGGACCGTCATCCATGACAGCCATGACACCCATGAAGATGATGCCACCCCCCGCCTGGGGCAGCGCCGTGTTGCGGGACGTTCCAGCACCCAGCAAACTCAATTTGTTTTTGCATGTGGTCGGCCGCCGCAGCGACGGCTACCACTTGCTGGAGTCGGTCTTCGTGCTCATCGACTGGGCCGATACCCTGCACTTTGAGCGGCGATCCGACGGTCAACTGCGCCGACAAGACCTGACAGCCCACCTCCCCGAGGAGGACCTCTGCCTGCGAGCAGCGCGTGCCTTGCAAGAGGCCGCAGGCGTGCACTGGGGGGTCGACATCGCCATCGACAAGCAGTTGCCCTCCGGCGCAGGCATGGGTGGGGGCAGTTCGGATGCCGCCACCGTGCTGCTGGCCCTCAACCGGCTGTGGGACCTGCGTTGGCCTCGTGAACGCTTGCAGGATCTGGCCGTCAGCCTGGGCGCGGACGTGCCGTTCTTTGTAGGGGGGCACAACGCCTTTGTTCAGGGCATAGGAGAGCGGCTGATGCCCGTGGAAGTGCCCATCCAGGGGTTTGCCGTGGTCAAACCTGGGGCGGGCATTGCCACCGCGGACATCTTTGGCAGCCCGGACCTCCAGCGGAATTCACCTTCGGCTATAATCTTGGGCTCACTTGAGAGCGACGCCTTGTCGGCCCTCATCGCAGGAGGTGGTCACAATGACTTGCAACCTGTGGCCGAAGCCCGGTGTACCGAGGTGGCGCAAGCCGCACGGTGGCTCGAGCAACGGTTTGGCAACAGCCGGATGACAGGCTCAGGCAGCGCGGTGTTCTCAAGGGTCGGCAATGCCGAGCCCCCCTTGGCGACATGGCCTGCGGAAGATCTTCCGCA
>RFSP01000047.1 GCA_009923895.1 Betaproteobacteria bacterium
CTCAACCTCGACGAAGCCGGTGAGATCGGCGCGGCGGCGGCTTGTGCCGTCATGATCGCCGCGGCCTCCACCATCGCCACCACCCTGTTTTGGCTGCTGTCGCGTCTGATGGAACGACGCACGCAAGCCTGGAAGACTGACCACTGAGACCCTCACCATGGACCGAGATCGCATCCTCCTCACCCCTGGCCCCTTGACCACCACGCTGCGCACCAAGCTCGCCATGCTCAAAGACTGGGGCTCGTGGGACGGCGACTTCAATGCGGTCACCGCCAGTGTGCGTTCACGCTTGCTCGACATCGTCCACGGGCAAGACACGCACGTGGTCGTTCCCTTGCAAGGCAGCGGCACCTTCAGCGTGGAGGCGGCTGTGGCCACCGTGGTGCCGCGAGATGGCCACGTGCTGGTGCCCGACAACGGCGCCTATTGCAAGCGCGCGGCCAAGCTGTCGCAAATGATGGGCCGCAAGGCCACGGTCATGCCGGTGTCTGAAGAGCAGCCCGTCTCTCCAGCCGAGATAGAGGCACGCCTGGCCGCGGACCCAACCATCACGCATGTCATCCTCATTCATTGCGAAACCGGCACGGGCGTGGAAAACCCATTGGCTGCCGTCGCAGCGGTGTGCGAAAAGCATGGCAAGGGCCTGATCGTTGACGCCATGAGCAGCTTTGCGGCGCTGCCCATCGATGCGCGCAAGGTTCGGTTTGACGCGCTCATCGCCGCCAGCGGCAAATGCTTGGAGGGTGTGCCCGGCATGGGCTTTGTTTTCTTGCGCAAAGCCATTCTCGATGCGTGCGCCGGCAACAGCCAGAGCCTGGCCATGGACCTGCACGACCAACACGTCTACATGGGCAAGACCGGGCAGTGGCGCTTCACACCGCCCACACACGTGGTGGTGGCCCTGTCCGAGGCCATTGCGCAATATGTGGAAGAAGGCGGTCAGCCTGCTCGTCTGGCGCGCTACACCGACAACTACCGGACCCTGGTGGACGGCATGGCGGCCCTGGGCTTTGTGCCCTTCTTGAAGCCGGAAGTGCAAGCGCCCATCATCGTCACCTTTCACGCACCGAATCACCCGAACTACGACTTCAAGCGTTTTTATGAAGCCGCCAAGGCGCGCGGGTTCCTCCTGTACCCGGGCAAGCTCACGCAGGTGGAGACCTTCCGCGTTGGGTGTATCGGTGCTATCGGACGCAATGAAATGCAACAAGCGGTCAACGCCGTGGCCGATACGCTGAAGGAAATGGGTATTCCCAACGGCAAGCCGGCGATTTAAAGTCCTCGGGTCGCTGAAATTCGGCTCCGGCCCAGGAGAAGCATCATGGTCACACGTGTCAAGGCAAACGGCAGCCGCGCAGGCAAAGCCTCCAACGCACCCAAAGAACACCCCGCCATCGCCGCCATCCGCAGCTCGGAGGCTGGCAAGGTGAAAGTGGCGGTGAGTGACATCGACGGCATCTTGCGCGGCAAGTATTTGCACCGCGACAAGTTCTTTGGCGCGGCCGAGGGCGGCTTTGGGTTTTGCGACGTGGTGTTTGGTTGGGACTCGCACGACGTCTGCTACGACAACACCACGGTCACTGGCTGGCAGCACGGTTTTCCCGATGCCCTGGCCCGCATCGACCTGAGCACAGCACGCCATGTGCCTTGGGACCACCACGTGCCCTTCTTCTTGGGCGAATTCGTCAATGCCGACGGCAGCCCCTACCCTTTGTGCCCACGGCAAACGCTCAAGCGCGTGCTCAAGCGGGCCGAAAAACTCGGCGTGCTGCCCATGGCCGGGATGGAGTTTGAGTGGTTCAACTTTCTTGAAACACCGCAGAGCTGGGCCGACAAGAAAGGCGTCAACCCGACCTCGCTGACACCGGGCATGTTCGGATACTCGCTGCTGCGCATGGGCGACAACAACGGCTTCTTCAACGCCCTGATGGACGACATGGCCGCCTTTGGCGTGCCCATTGAAGGCCTGCACACCGAGACCGGTCCGGGCGTGTACGAAGCCGCCATTGCCTTCAGCGACGCCCTCACCTCCGCCGACCGCGCCATCTTGTTCAAGACGGGTGCCAAGGAAATCGGCAAACGCTTTGGCATCATGCCAAGCTTCATGGCCAAGTGGAACCAGGCGCTGCCCGGCTGCTCAGGCCACATCCACCAAAGCTTGTCTGACGGCAGCAAGAACGTCTTCTTCGATGCCAAGCACAAGCACGGCATGAGCAAACTCTTTGAGAGCTATCTGGCGGGTCAAGTGGCGTGCTTGATGGAGTTCGCGCCGATGTTCTGGCCCACCATCAACAGCTACAAGCGTTTGGTGGACGGCTTCTGGGCACCCGTCAAACCCACCTGGGGCATCGACAACCGCACGGCAAGCTTTCGCGTCATTGCAGGCAGCCCCAAGAGCACGCGCTTGGAAACGCGCTGCCCCGGCGCCGACGTCAACCCCTACCTGGCCATGGCCGCGGTCATCGCCGCCGGCCTGCATGGCGTGGAAAAGGGCCTCAAGCTCACAGCGCCTCCCATCACCGGCACCAACCAAGGCGCAGAAAACATCGCACGTGCACCACGCTCATTGATCGAGACCACGCGCATCTTCCAACGCAGCACGATCGCACGCGACTGGCTGGGTGACACCTTTGTGGACCACTTTGCCGCCACCCGCGAGTGGGAGCACCGCCAATGGCAAGACGCGGTCACCGATTGGGAAATGAAGCGGTACTTCGAGATTATTTAGGCGGGTCTGTCCCACGGGACCCCGGTAACCCCTTGTCGCCCGTGCCACTCAAGGCCCTCACTGCTTTTCAATCTTCGCGTCTCGACCAATGCGCTGGTACTTCGCGATCTCTCGCTCCAGCAGCTCTCGGTACTCTTTGGGACCCATGGTCACCGGGTCCAAGGCCACCTTGATGTACTGCTGACGGACGTCTTCAGACGCCACGGCCTTGGCCATTTCGTCGTGCAGTCGCTGGAGGATCGGCATGGGCGTTCCCGCCGGCGCGAGGATGCTGATCCAGCCGTTGAAGTCGAAGTCTTTGTAGCCGAGCTCCTGCATCGTGGGCACGTCGGGCAAAGCGGGTGAGCGCCGTCCACTCAAGACCGCCAGGGCTTTGGTGCGCCCGGCTTGGATCAGCCGTGTGGCCGAGCCGAGTGAATCAGGCGCCACACTCAGGCGCCCACCCAACAGGTCGTTGGCGGCTTCGGCCGGCCCTTTGTAAGCGATGGCATTCAAGTCAATGCCAGCCTGCAGATTCAAGGCCTCCATGGCCACGCGGTACAGGCCCGCCGAGTTGGCGTAGTTCAAGGTCCCAGGCGCCTTCTTGGCCGTGGCCACCAGTTCGGCGATGGTGTTGTAGGGCGCTTCTTTTGCGGCCAGCAATACCAATGTCGTCCCCGCAATGATTGACACCGGTGCGAAGTCTTTGAGGATGTCAAAAGGCACGCTCTTTTGAAGCACCGTCGGCACCACGGTGGCAGACACGCTGCCCACGACCAAGGTGTGACCATCAGGCGCCGCACGTGCCACGGCCTGCATGGCCAGTTGCCCATTGGCTCCCGGGCGGTTCTCCACCACCACGGGTTGACCAAGCGGGCCGGCGATCTTCTGTGCGACGAGGCGTGCGCTGATGTCGGAGGTGGACCCGGGCGTAAAAGGCACCACCAAGGTGATGGGCCGAGAAGGAAAGGTCGGCTGGGCGTGCACCCAAGGCGCCACCAGCAGGGCCAGCCACAGAGCACGGCGAGAGAGATGTTGCAGCATGAGAATGTCCTGTTCAATGGTTGGACCTATTTTAGGTTCTTAACGTGTGACCGCCTCACTCGGGGTTTCCCGTAACTGTGCTTCGTGACCTGTCATGCACCCGATGACCGGCACCCGTCTCGGCCAGCGCAGTACAATGCGCGGGTGCGCCGCTGGTCCAGTCCTTGCGCGTGCGGTCAATTCCGATCCTTTGAAACCTTCCACCTTGACTGGTGCTCGCCCTCGGGCTGAGCTGCAGGTGGAGCCAGGTGGTCCACACGGGCCGCTGAAATGAGACCCCATGAAATTTGCTGACCTCGGCTTGGCCGAGCCCATCCTGCGCGCCGTTCACGAGCAGGGCTACGACACCCCCACCCCCATTCAGGCCCAGGCCATTCCTGCGGTGCTCAAAGGGGGCGACCTGATGGCGGGTGCCCAAACAGGTACCGGAAAGACGGCCGGATTTACGCTGCCCATGCTCCACCGTTTGTCCAGTGTGGCACCGAAGCGCGATGCCAAAGGCCGCATCGCCATTCGCGCTCTCATTCTTACGCCCACCCGCGAGCTCGCGGCTCAGGTGGAAGAAAGCGTGCGCACCTACGGCAAGCACCTGCGCCTGACCAGCATGGTGATGTTTGGCGGCGTGGGCATGCAACCACAAATCGACCGCTTGCGCCGCGGAGTGGACATTTTGGTGGCCACACCGGGACGACTGCTGGATCACCACGGCCAAGGCACGCTGGATCTGAGCCATGTGGAGATCTTTGTGCTTGATGAAGCCGACCGCATGCTGGACATGGGCTTCATTCATGACATCAAGAAAGTCTTGGCGGTATTGCCCGCCAAGAAACAGAGTCTGCTCTTCTCGGCGACGTTCAGTGACGACATCAAAGCCTTGGCCGACCGCTTGTTGAACCAGCCTGCCTTGATCGAAGTGGCTCGCCGCAATGCCGCAGCCGAGACCATTGCGCAAAAAGTGCACCCCGTGGGGCGTGACCGAAAGAAGGATTTGCTGTCGCACTTGATTCGTCAGGGCGACTGGCATCAGGTGCTGGTGTTCACGCGCATGAAGCACGGCGCCAATCGACTGAGCGATTACCTCAATGACCAAGGCATCACCGCCATGGCCATCCATGGCAACAAGAGTCAGACGGCGCGCACGAAAGCCTTGGCCGACTTCAAGCGCGGCGACCTGCAAGTGTTGGTGGCCACCGACATCGCAGCCCGAGGCATTGATATCGACCAGCTGCCCCACGTGGTGAATTTTGAGCTGCCCAATGTGCCCGAGGACTATGTCCACGAGGCGGTGTCGCTGGTGTGCCTGGATGAGGAAATTTTTCTCAAAGACATTGAACGCTTGATCAAGCGCAGCATTCCCCGTGAAACCGTGCCAGGATTTGAGCCGCCCGTCGGTGAGAAGGCCGAGCCCATTGTGCTGGGCCGCATGACCATTGGGGTCGGTGGTCAAAAGCGCACGTCAAGCGGTGGCGGCCGGCCAGGGGGTGGACGCCCAGGAGGCGGGCGCTCGGGCGGTGGCCGTCCCGGCGGCGGAAACCCCAGTGGCGGTGGCCGTCATGGTGGTGGCGGAAGACCCGGCGGCGGAGGCGGTGGACGTCAAGGCGGCCCTCGATCGGGTGGCGGCAACCGCTCCCCCCAAGGATCGCGTTAACGGCGCCAGCGTCGCGTCAGGGAACGGTGCACACTGGAGGTCTGTTCTTCACGAACACCCTCCATGACCCCATCGCCTCACCCCCAAGACGCACTCTTTGACCCCGGCGAACCCGCGGCCACCGCGCTGCCGGTGTGCGATCACTATGCGGGTGTCGAAGTGCGCATGCGCAAGAGCCTGGAGCTGCAAAGTGAGCTCGGGCCGGTGTTTGACATCACGCTGGACGCCGAAGATGGAGCGCCGGTGGGCGGAGAAATGGACCATGTCGAGCTCATGGTTGAGCTCATCAACGGCCCGACCAACCGGTATGGCCGCGTGGGCGCCCGCGTCAAACCGGTGGACCATCCCCTGTTTGCCGACCTGGTGGACCTGATCGTCAAAAAGGCCGGCGCCCGCCTGCCTTATCTCATGATCCCCAAAGTCCGGGGCGTGGCCGATGTGGATCGCGCTGCCGCCGCTGTGGATCATGCTTGCCAGCGGCATGGGATCGATCGCGTCATCCCGCTTCACACGCTGGCCGAAACCCACGGAGCCTTGCGCCAGATCGACGCCATCGCAGCGCATGCGCGGGTTCAATCCATCTCTTTCGGCCTCATGGACTTTGTCTCGGCGCACCGCGGCGCCATCCCCCAGTCGGCCATGAGCGTGCACGGCCAATTTGAGCACCCCCTGGTGGTGAGGGCCAAACTGGACATCGCTGCGGCCTGCCATGCCCATGGCAAGACCCCTTCGCACTGCGTGGTCACCGAGTTCAAGGACACGCAAGCGCTGGCAGCGGCCGCCAACAAAGCCATTCGCATCTTGGGCTACACCCGGATGTGGAGCATCCACCCGGCGCAAATCCAACCCATCGTGGACGCCTTCGCGCCCACCGTGGCCGAGGTGGACCACGCGGTGGAAATTCTGCTTCAAGCCCAAGACGCCCAATGGGCGCCGATTCGCCACCAAGACACCCTGCATGACCGGGCCAGCTACCGGTATTTCTGGCACGTGCTGGAACGGGCCCATGGCACGGGGCAACCCCTGCCCGCTGAGGTGACCCGCCGATTTTTCTCGCCGTGATCTCCCTGCGCCGATCAGGCCTTTCGCTCAAGTCTTATATAAGACATAATACTCAGACCCCCAGGTAAACCCGGAGAATGCCATGTTAGAAGCCTATCGCCAACATGTCGCTGAACGCGCCGCGCTCGGCATCCCTGCCCTGCCCCTGTCCGCCTCACAGACCGCTGCGCTGATCGAGCTCATCAAGGCGCCGCCCTCTGGCGAAGAAGCCTTTTTGCTGGACCTGCTGACCCACCGTGTGCCCCCCGGTGTGGACGACGCGGCCAAGGTCAAGGCGTCGTTTTTGTCAGCGGTGGCCCATGGCGACGTCACCGTGTCGCTGATCTCGCGCGAGAAGGCCACCGAATTGCTCGGCACCATGGTGGGCGGCTACAACGTCAAACCTTTGATCGATTTGTTGGACGATGCCAAGGTGGGTCCAGTGGCCGCAGCGGGGCTGAAGAAGACCTTGTTGATGTTTGATTACTTCCACGACGTGGCCGAGAAGGCCAAAGCCGGCAATGCCTTGGCTCAAGGTGTGGTGCAGAGTTGGGCCGACGCCGAGTGGTTCACCTCGCGCCCCGAGGTAGCGAAGTCCATTACCGTGACCGTGTTCAAGGTCAGCGGTGAGACCAACACCGATGATTTGTCGCCCGCCCCCGATGCGTGGAGCCGTCCGGACATTCCATTGCACGCGCTCGCCATGTTGAAGAATGCGCGCGCCGGGATCACGCCAGAAGAAGATGGCAAGCGTGGACCCATCGCCTTCATTGAGGATTTGAAAAAGAAGGGCCACCTGGTTGCTTATGTGGGCGACGTGGTCGGCACGGGTTCGAGCCGCAAGAGCGCGACCAACAGCGTCATCTGGCACACCGGCGAAGACATCCCGTTCGTTCCCAACAAGCGTTTTGGTGGCGTGACGCTGGGTGGCAAGATCGCCCCCATCTTCTTCAACACCCAAGAAGATTCAGGCGCTCTGCCCATTGAGGTGGACGTCTCTGCCTTTGAAATGGGTGATGTCATCGACATCTTGCCTTACGACGGTCGAATCGTGAAGGCGGGTCAAACCGTGGCGACATTCAAATTGAAGAGCGATGTGCTCTTTGACGAAGTGCGTGCCGGCGGCCGGATCAACTTGATCATCGGCCGCTCGCTAACGGCCCGCGCACGCGAGTTCATGAAGCTCCCGGCCAGCACTGTCTTTCGCCTGCCGCAATCGCCCGCATCTTCCACCAAGGGCTTCTCGCTGGCGCAGAAGATGGTGGGACGTGCTTGCGGCCTGCCAGAAGGCCAAGGGGTGCGGCCGGGCACCTATTGCGAGCCCCACATGACATCGGTGGGCAGCCAGGACACCACCGGGCCCATGACCCGCGATGAACTCAAGGACCTCGCTTGCCTGGGCTTCTCGGCCGACCTGGTGATGCAAAGTTTCTGCCACACGGCCGCCTACCCCAAGGCCGTGGACGTGAAGATGCACCACGAACTGCCTGCCTTCATCAGCAGCCGCGGTGGCGTGGCGCTGCGCCCGGGGGACGGCGTCATTCACAGTTGGCTCAACCGCATGGTGCTGCCCGATACCGTGGGCACGGGCGGTGATTCGCACACGCGTTTCCCCCAGCGCCGAGCGCAGCGCAGCAGGTTGCACGGTGAGACTGAACAAGGAGCCCGTGATCGAATACCTCAAGAGCAACATCGTGCTCTTGAAAAACATGATCGCTGATGGCTACCAGGACAAGCGCAGCTTGGAGCGCCGCATTCGCAAAATGGAAGAGTGGCTGGCCAAACCCACGTTGCTCGAACCCGACGCCAATGCCGACTACGCCCACGTGCTGGAGATCGACATGAACACGATCACCGAGCCGATCTTGTGCTGCCCGAACGATCCTGACGATGCCAAGTTCCTCTCTGAAGTGGCCGGCACCAAGATCGACGAAGCCTTCATTGGCTCATGCATGACCAACATCGGTCACTTCCGCGCGGCCAGCAAGCTGCTGGAAGGCAAGCGTGACATTCCGGTCAAGCTCTGGGTGGCCCCGCCCACCAAGATGGATCAAAGCGAACTCACCAAAGAAGGCCACTACGCCAACTTTGGTGCGGCCGGCGCACGCACCGAAATGCCCGGTTGCAGCTTGTGCATGGGCAACCAAGCCCAAGTGCGCGAGGGCGCCACGGTGGTGTCCACCAGCACCCGCAATTTCCCCAACCGCTTGGGCAAGAACACCAACGTGTTCTTGGCGTCGGCCGAGTTGGCGGCCATTGCGTCGCGCTTGGGTCGCCTGCCCACCGTGGCCGAGTACCATGCCGACATGGGCGTGATCAATGCCGATGGCGACAAGGTGTACCGCTACATGAACTTCGACCAGATTGAAGAGTACGCCGAAGTGGCCAAAGAGGTGACGGTCTGAGGGCTGGGATTGAAGGCCGGTAGCACGTTCTCGATGATGGGAAGATTGCTTCGTCACTGCGTTCCTCGCAATGACGGGGCGCAGTTGCTGCGGGGCTGCATTCCTCGCCGTGACGGGGCGCAGTTGCTGCAGGGTTGCTTTCCTCGCCATGACGGGGCGCGGTTACTGCGGGGCTGCGTTCCTCGCCGTGACGGGGCGCGGTTGCTTCGGGTCTGGGCGCCTCGCAATGGCGGGTCATTGCGAGGAACGCAGTGACGAAGCAATCTTCCTGTCCATGCCGCCACTGACCTTTTTCTGGCACGACTACGAGACCTTTGGGCGGGTGCCCCGGCGCGACCGCCCCGCGCAGTTTGCCGGGGTGCGCACCGATGCCGATCTCAACGAGATTGAAGCGCCTCTGACGCTGTACTGTCACCCTCCACGCGATTCGCTGCCCGACCCTCAGAGTTGCCTGCTCACGGGCATCTTGCCGCAGCATTGTGCCCATCACGGGGTACCAGAAACTCAATTCGCAGCCACGATCGAGGCCCAGTTATCGCGCCCAGGCACGGTGGGCGTGGGATACAACAGCATCGGCTTTGACGACGAGGTCACGCGCTTTTTGTTTTGGCGGAATTTGATCGAGCCCTATGGCCGCGAATGGCAGAACGACTGCGGTCGCTGGGACCTGCTGGACACCGTGCGCTGTGCCTTTGCATTGCGACCTGAGGGCATCCAATGGCCCAAGAATGGCGAAGGCCGTCACAGCTTCAAGCTGGAGCTGTTGACCCAGGCCAATGGCCTGGCGCATGACGCGGCCCATGATGCGCTGTCAGACGTGCGAGCCACGCTGGCACTGGCGCGTTTGATCAAACAACGGGTACCACGCTTGTGGGATTTTTGTCTGCGTCTTCGCAGCAAGCACGCGGTCAAAGCAGAGTTGGTCTTGGGCAAACCCGTGTTGCATGTCTCGGGCCGCTATCCGGTCGAGCGTGGGTGCTTGGCCGTGGTGTGGGCGCTCGCCCCCCACCCATTTCGACCCAACGAAGTCATCGTGTGGGACTTGGCGCAAGACCCGCGCGTGTTGACTTCTTTGTCGGCCCAAGAGATTCGCCAACGCATTTTCAGCCGCGCCGCCGATTTGCCCGAAGGCGTGACGCGCCTGCCCATCAAGACCATTCACCTCAACCAATCGCCTGTGGTGATTTCCAACCTCAAGACCTTGTCACCGGCCATGGCCGAGCGCTGGGGTGTCGATTGGACGGTGATCGATCGTCATGTTCTGGCGGCGGGCTCGATCATGGGTGACATGGCCGGCGTCTGGGAAGAGGTCTTCAAGTCCGCCACCCCCGAAGGTTTTGTGGATGTGGACGAGGATCTCTACGGCGGATTCTTGGGCGATGATGACCGTCGACTCCTGCAGCGACT
>RFSP01000048.1 GCA_009923895.1 Betaproteobacteria bacterium
CTCACCACAATCCAGAAGGCGACGCAAGCAGGAGCAAGTCAGCAGCGTCGAGGCGCTGATCAAGGACCTCTCCGAGCTGAAAGTGGGCGACCCGGTGGTGCATGTCAACCACGGCATTGGGCGTTATCAGGGTTTGATCGAAATCGATGCGGGCGATGGCCCTTCGGAGTTCTTGCATCTTGAATACGCCGACCGTGCCACTCTCTATGTGCCGGTGTCACAGCTGCATTTGATTGGCCGCTATACAGGCGTGAGCGCTGACGAGGCGCCTTTGCATCGGCTGGGATCGGGACAATGGGAAAAAGCCCGCAGAAAAGCCGCAGAACAGGTCCGCGACACAGCGGCGGAACTGCTCAACCTTTACGCGCGTCGAGCGGCCCGCGAGGGTTATTCGCATCGATTCTCCGCGCACGACTACGAAGCCTTTGCCTCCAGCTTCGGGTTTGAAGAAACCGCTGACCAGCGCGCGGCCATCCATGCGGTCATCCAGGACTTGGTCAGCCCCCGCCCGATGGACCGCCTGGTGTGCGGCGACGTCGGATTTGGCAAGACAGAAGTGGCCTTGCGAGCGGCCTTCGTGGCGGTGCACGCCGGCAAGCAGGTGGCCTTCTTGGCCCCCACGACCCTGTTGGCAGAACAGCACTTTCAAACGCTGTCAGATCGATTTGGCAAGTGGCCTGTCAAGATCGCCGAGTTGTCTCGCTTTCGCTCGGCCAAAGAGGTCAAGGCCGCCATCGAAGGCTTAGAAGACGGCACCGTGGACATTGTGGTGGGCACCCACAAATTGCTCAGTCAAGACGTGAAGTTCAAACGCCTGGGCCTGCTCATCATCGACGAAGAACACCGCTTCGGCGTGCGTCACAAGGAAGCCATGAAAGCCCTGCGGGCCGAGGTGGACGTGTTGACCCTCACCGCCACACCCATTCCCAGAACGCTGGGCATGGCCTTGGAAGGGCTGCGTGATCTGTCCGTGATCGCCACCGCACCGCAGCGACGTCTTGCCATCAAGACCTTTGTGCGAAACGAAGGCTCTGGCGTCATTCGAGAGGCCGTCTTGCGAGAGCTCAAGCGCGGTGGTCAGGTCTACTTTTTGCACAACGAAGTGGAAACCATTGCGAATCGCGCAGACAAACTGGCCGAGCTCCTTCCCGAGGCCCGCATTGCCATCGCCCACGGTCAACTGCCAGAGCGCGAGCTCGAGCAGGTGATGAGAGACTTCGTGGCCCAGCGGTACAACCTGTTGCTGTGCTCGACCATCATCGAAACGGGCATTGATGTCCCCACGGCCAACACCATCGTGATCTCTCGGGCCGACAAGTTCGGCCTTGCGCAGCTCCACCAACTCCGAGGCCGCGTGGGACGCAGCCACCATCAAGCCTATGCCTACCTCCTGGTGCCCGACGTGGAAGGGTTGACCAAACCCGCTGCGCAGCGCTTGGACGCCATACAAAGCATGGAAGAGTTGGGGTCCGGTTTTTATCTGGCCATGCACGACCTGGAAATTCGCGGCGCTGGCGAGGTCCTGGGCGAGCATCAAAGTGGCAACATGATGGAGATTGGCTTTCAGCTCTACAACGAGATGCTCGCCGAGGCCGTTCGCTCATTGAAAGCCGGGCGAGAGCCCGACTTGTTGTCTCCTTTGTCCGCCACCACCGAAATCAACCTGCATGCGCCAGCTTTGCTGCCCGACGCGTACTGCGGCGACGTCCACACCCGTTTGAATTTGTACAAGCGCCTGGCCACGGCCAGCACCTCCGAGCAGCTGGACCGCTTGCTCGAGGAGCTCACCGATCGCTTTGGCCGTCTGCCACCTCAGGGGCAGGTGCTGTTTGAAACGCACCGACTTCGGGTCTTGGCCAAACCCTATGGGGTGCTCAAGATTGATGCAGGACCCAAGCTGATGGGCATCACCTTTCGACCCAATCCACCCGTTGATGCAGCCAAAATCATTGCCTTGGTTCAAAAGCAACGTTCGATCCGCCTGGCTGGCAATGACAAGCTGCGCATCGAGCGTGAGATTGACGACCCCCGAGACCGCGCGCAGTTCATCCGCGACATTCTTCGCAGCCTGGGGGCGCCTGTGGCGCAGACGGACGGATAATTCGGCCCATGTCGACCCTCCCAGGACTTGAACTTCGCCACGTCCCCCAGGGCCTGCGCCTGAGCGACTTCAAATTGGTCGCCTTCGACATGGATTCCACGCTGATCAACATTGAGTGCGTGGATGAAATTGCCGACCTGGTGGGAAAAAAGGCAGAGGTGGCAGCCATCACCGAGGCGGCGATGCGCGGAGAGATTGCGGATTACAAAGAGAGTTTGCGTCGCCGAGTGGCACTTCTGGCTGGCGCGCCCGAGTCTGCGCTTCAAACCATCTACGACGAACGATTGCGCCTGAATCCTGGCGTGGAGACGTTTGTGCAAGCCTGCCAACAAGCGGGCATGAAGACCTTGCTGATTTCTGGGGGATTCACGTTTTTCAGCGAACGCATTCGTCAGCGTCTGGGCCTGGATTTTGCGCGAGCCAACACGCTGGGGGTGGCCTCCGGTCGCCTCACCGGCACCTTGTTGGAACGTCCCTGGGGAGACATTGTGGACGGGGCAGAAAAGCGGCGGGTGCTGTTGGAAGTGTGTGAGCTTCTGGGCATAGACACCCGTCAAGCCATTGCCGTGGGCGATGGTGCCAACGATGTTCCCATGATGACTGCGGCGGGATTGTCGATTGCTTACCACCCCAAACCCGCCGTCGCCAAGCAAGCCATGGTTTCCATCCTCGAAGGAGGATTGGACCGGGCCTTGGAGATTTTTGCTTCTTGAGATCTCATGCAAGACCTCCTTGAGCTCAGCGCCCTGGACTTGTCCCAGGCCATCCACGCTCGACAAGTCTCCTGCGAAGAGGTCATGAAAGCCGCCCTGCAGCGCATCGAGGAGCAAAACCCCACTTTCAACGCCATTGTCCAATTGGCTCCCGCGCAGCAGCTGCTGCAGCAGGCCATCTCTCACGACACCTTGTTGGCACAGGGGCGCTCGAAAGGGTGGCTTCATGGCATCCCCGTGGCGATCAAAGATCTGGCCCACGCAGAAGGATTCTTCACCACCTCGGGCTCCCGGGTGCAGCGCCAATTTCTTCCGACACAAGACAGCGTTCATGTGGCGCGCATGAAAGCGGCCGGCGCGGTGGTCATTGGCAAAACCAACACGCCAGAATTTGGCTTGGGCTCCAACACCTATAACGCGGTTTTTGGATCCACCGGCAACGCTTGGGATCCCAGCCGCACCAGCGGTGGCAGCAGCGGGGGGGCCGCTGTGGCCTTGGCGCGCCGCATGTTATGGGTGGCCGATGGGTCGGACTTTATGGGCTCTTTGCGCAACCCTGCCGCATGGAATCATGTCTTCGGTCTTCGGCCGAGCCAGGGTCGGGTGCCCGGATGGCCCAAGCTCGATGTGTGGATCAGTCAGCTCGGCACAGACGGACCCATGGCACGCCATGTGCGAGATCTGGCCCGGCTGCTGGACGTGCAAGCCGGATACGACCCACGTGTGCCGTTGTCATTGGAGTCGGACCCCGATTCCTTTGTGCCCGCTCCCGGTCAGTCGGTCAAGGGATTGCGGGTGGGATGGTTGGGCGATCTTCAAGGGTACCTGGCCACCGAAGACGGCATCCTTGAAGTTTGCGAATCCGCGCTCCTGACACTGCAACGCGCCGGCGCCCAGGTCGAAACCGCTCGCCTCGGCATGGAGCCGACATTGCTCTGGGAGGCGTGGCTGGTCTGGCGACAAGCCCTGGTGGCCTCCAACATTTCGGCGGTGCTGGCACAACCTGGCGCACGAGAGCTCACCAAACCCGAAGCGCTTTGGGAAGCCGATCGGGCGCAGACATTGAAGTTTGAATCCTTCATGCAGGCCAGCGCCATACGCACCCAATACTTCCAACGCATGTTGGAACTCTTCCAACAATTCGACGTCCTGGCACTGCCCTCGGCACAAGTGTGGCCTTTCTCGCGAGAGCTGGACTGGCCGAGGTCCATCGGGACACGTTCCATGGACACCTACCACCGCTGGATGGAGGTCACCCTCTACGCCACCTTTGCGGGGCTCCCCGCCTTGAGCGTTCCCGCGGGCTTTGATGGCTCGCAACGCTGGCCCATGGGATTGCAGCTCATTGGAAAACCGCGCGCAGAACGCGAGTTGCTGTGCGCGGGTGCAGCCTACGAGGCCTTGATCCCAGAGCTCATGGCGCGCAGGCCTCCCCCTCTTCAATTCTGACAACCGCCTCAGTGGCTCAGTTGAGCCCACACCTTCTCCAAGCGTTTGACGCTCACCGGTTGAGGTGTGCGCAGTTCTTGGGCGAACAAGCTCACCCGCAATTCCTCGAGCAACCAACGGAACTCTTCCAAGCGTCCGTCGGTGCCGCCCTTGAGTTCTGAGAGTCGCTTGAGATACCGTTGCTCCAGCGGCTTGAGCTCCGAGAGCCGGGCTTCATCCCGTGCAGGGTCCAAGCGGATCTTGTCCAGCCTCAAAGTGACCGCTTTCAGATATCGGGGAAAGTGCTGCAGCGTGTCCCAAGGGGTGTCTCGCAGGAAGTTTTTGCCGCACAAACGGCTCAAGTGCTGCTGGATGTCTTCTTGAATGGCTCTCGACAGCCGTGCGTCCTTGAGCTTTTTCTGTGCTGCATTCCACTCCGTCAGAATGCCCAAGGTCAATCGAGAAATCTCTTGAGCGATCAAGGTTAAGCGCGGACGGCCCTGAGCCAGTCGTGCCGAAAACGCCTCCTTGTCCAAGGGCAATGGATCCATCAGGAAGGATCGATCCAGTGACAGGTCCAGCAACTGCGATCTCAATTCCTCCCAGGTACCGAGGGCCAGGTAGCCCGCAGCCAGGCGGGTGGCGTCTGGCAAGTTTCGCTCCAGAAATTTCAAGGCCTCCTTCAATTGCAAAGCCAACAGACGACGCAAGCCCGCGCGGTGATGCCCTGCGGCAATGCCAGGATCGTCGTAGACCTCCAGGGTCACGTGAGTGCCCCGATCCACCAGCGCCGGGAATCCCACCAACACTTGCTTGCCTCGCCTGACCTCCATGAGCTCCGGCAGCACACCAAACGTCCAATCGGTGTACTCGGCGGCATCGACCGCTGTCGACGGTTCGACCACTTGGGGCTCATCGCGCGATGCCCGCACTTGCAACGCCGCCAACGCTTGGAATGCACTTCTGGCCTGCGCGCCCCATTGCAACTTCATGGAGGCCAGATTTCTCCCCATCTCCAAATGGCGCCCGTCATCGTCCACCAGCTTGAAGTTCATGAACAAGTGCGGCGGCAAGCCCTCCAGCTTGAAATCCTGCCTCACCACGGGCAATTGGGTGCGCTCCCTGACCGCTTGACGCAACACCTCCACGAGGTCTCCCTGGGCAAAGGGAGCCGATTCGCAGAAATGGGCTGCAAAGTCCTGCAATGGCAGCAACCGGGAGCGGGCCTTTTGATGCAAGGTCTTCAACAAGGCCATCACCTTTTCTTTCAGAAGACCCGGCACCAACCACTGCGCCACCTCTTCGCTGGCTTGGTTCAATGCAAACAGCGGCAACGTCACGGTGACGCCATCTTGGACGTTCCCCGGCTCGTGCAGATAGGTCACTGCACAGTCCACGCCTCCTAAGCGGATGAATTTGGGGAAGGCCGACGAGGTCACACCCGCAGCGTCGTGCCGCATCAGCGCTTCTTTGGACAGCTTCAAGAGGTCGGGGTTCTCACGCGACGCCGATTGCAGCCAACGCTCCAGCGTGGATCCCGAGACCACGTGAGCGGGCAGGTGTTTGTCATAAAAAGCGAAGATCAACTCGGGATCCACCAGCACGTCTTGTCGACGGGCCTTGTGTTCCAACTCCTGAATCTGCTTGACCAGCTTGCGGTTGTGCATCAAGAAAGGCAACCGCGCATCCCAACCCTCTTCCACCAACGCGCTGCGAATGAATATCTCGCGCGCTTTGACCGGCTCGACCGATCCAAAGTGGACCCGGCGTTGGTTGTAAATCACCAATCCATAGAGGGTGGCGCGCTCAAAAGCCACCACTTGAGCAGACTTCTTTTCCCAGTGCGGCTCCAACAATTGCCGCTTCAAAAGGTGCCCTGCCACCGCCGTGATCCACTGCGGCTCGATGGTGGCCAGTCCCCTGCCGTACAACCGCGTGGTCTCCACCAATTCCGCCGCCATCAGCCAGCGACCTGGGCGCTTGCTCAGGTGTGCCCCAGGGTGTCGCCAGAATTTGATGCCACGCGCCCCCAGGTACCACTCGTCCTCGTCACTCTTGCATCCCACATTGCCCAAGAGCCCCGCGAGCATGGACAAATGAACCTGCTCGTAAGTGGCATCGCTGCCATTCAAACGCCAACCATGCTCGGCCGCCACCGTGTGCAGCTGGGCGTAGACGTCTCGCCATTCGCGAACCCTTCTGGGATTGATGAAGTGGGCTCGCAGTCGCTGTTCCTGCTGTCGATGGCTGAGCTTGTGCAAGGCTGCCTCACCAGATGGCCCGTGAGCGCCCCCGCGCCCTTGTTCCACCCATCGCCAGAGTTTGAGAAACCCCATGAACTCCGAGCGTTCGTCATCAAAGAGCTTGTGCTTTTCATCAGCGGCCTGGGCCTGATCGAGCGGCCGGTCTCGGGGGTCTTGCACACTGAGCGCCGAGGCGATCACCAACACCTCGCTCAACGCCTCACGGTTGCGGCCCTCCAAAATCATGCGACCAATGCGCGGATCCAAAGGCAAGCGAGCGAGCTCTTGCCCCAAAGGGGTCAATTCCTGCTGGTCGTCCACGGCGTGCAGCTCGGCCAAAAGCGCATAACCGTCTGCGATGGCTTTGCGCGGCGGGGCCTCGAGAAACGGAAACGACTCCACGGCGCCCAGCTTGAGCGACTTCATGCGCAAAATCACACCCGCCAATGACGAGCGCAAGATTTCCGGGTCTGTGAAGGCCGAGCGAGAGCCAAAGTCTTTTTCGTCATACAAGCGAATGCAGACGCCTTCGGCCACCCGGCCACAACGCCCTGCCCTTTGCTGGGCCGCGGCCTGGCTGATGGGCTCTACCTGCAATTGCTCCACTTTGGCTCGATAGCTGTAGCGCTTGACGCGAGCCAGGCCCGAGTCGATCACGTATCGAATGCCCGGAACGGTCAACGACGTCTCTGCCACGTTGGTGGACAAGACAATTCGACGTCCGTGGCTGGGCTTGAAGACGCGGTCCTGCTCGGCCTGCGACAACCTGGCAAACAAAGGCAAAACGTCTGGTGCGGGTCCGCCCCGCAGACCCTGGTTCAAGTGCCGGGTCCAATGTTTGGTCAAGTGGTCCGAAGCCTCACGGATTTCTCTCTCCCCGGGCAAGAACACCAAGATGTCGCCCGGACCCTGCCGCCACAGCTCGTCCACTGCATCAGACAAGGCATCCATCAACCCGTGATCCTGAGACTCTTCAAAAGGCCGCCATCTGATCTCCACCGGAAACAGGCGCCCCGACACACTGATGACAGGAGCAGGCCCCTGGGCCGACGCAAAGTGCTGGGCGAACCGGTCGGCGTCGATGGTGGCCGAGGTCACCACCACCTTCAAGTCGGGTCGGCGAGGCAACAACTGCCGCAAGTAGCCCAACAAAAAATCAATGTTCAGACTTCTTTCATGGGCCTCATCGATGATGAGCGTGTCGTAGGCGCGCAGCAACGGGTCTGACTGCGTCTCCGCCAACAAGATGCCGTCGGTCATCAACTTGACAGAAGCGCCGGGTTGAAAACGATCGTGGAATCGCACCTTGTAGCCCACCACCTCGCCCAAAGGGGTGCCCAGTTCTTGTGCAATCCGTTGTGCGACGCTGGATGCCGCGATACGACGCGGTTGGGTGTGCCCAATGAGTCCTTGGCCGCCGGCGCCCCATCCCCGCCCCAGTTCCAGGGCGATTTTGGGCAGCTGTGTGGTCTTGCCCGATCCCGTCTCACCACACACAATGACCACTTGATGATCTCTCAAGGCTTGCGCGATCTCGTGCCTTCTGGCGCTGACCGGCAAGGACTCGGGATACTCCCAGGCCGGTACGGGTGTGGCAGGCGGTCGTGAAGGGCGTCGAGGAGTGTGTTGCGGGTCCACAGGGCGCGCATTATGCGCATGCGGCACAATCGCAGTGCAGCAGATCACGACATGAACCTTCCCAGCAGCTTCGTTTTTCCTCACACCTTTGTGCCTTGGTTTCGTGCCGTGGCGCCCTACATTCACGCCTACCGAGGCAAAACCTTCGTGGTGGCGTTGTGCGGAGAGGCCATTGCCGCAGGCAAGCTCAGCGCCTTTGTTCAAGACCTGGCCATTCTTCATGCCATGGGCATTCAGATCGTGCTGGTCCATGGTTTTCGGCCGCAGGTCTCAGAGCAGTTGCGCGCCAAAGGACACCCAGAACGCTTCAACAAGGGCTTGCGCATCACCGACCCGGTGGCCTTGGACTGCGCGCAAGAAGCGGCCGGTCAACTGCGTTTTGAGATCGAGGCCGCTTTTTCACAAGGCCTGCCCAACACGCCCATGGCCAACGCCACGCTCCGCGTGGTGTCGGGCAACTTCCTGACGGCTCGTCCGGTGGGCATCGTGGACGGAGTGGACTACCAGCTCAGCGGTCTGGTGCGCAAAGTGGATGCCCCTGCCATTCGCCGCGCCATGGAAGGCGGTGCCGTGGTCTTGTTGAGCCCCTTTGGCTTTTCTCCCACGGGAGAGGCTTTCAATCTCACGATGGAAGACGTGGCCACGTCGTGTGCCATTGCCTTGCAAGCCGACAAACTGCTTTTCTTAACCGAAGTGGCGGGTGTTCGCGAGAATCCGCAGGACCCCGACAGCCCGATCGACACCGAACTCGCCTTGGCCGATGCCGAGCGTTTGCTGGCCCGCCTGCCCGCCCCGCAAGGTCCGGCGGATGTGGCCTTTTACTTGCGGCATTGCATCAAGGCCTGCCGCGGCGGGGTCGACCGCTCCCACATCCTGCCGTTTGCCTCCGATGGCGCGCTGCTGATGGAGGTCTACACCCACGACGGCATCGGCACGATGGTGGTGTTGTCCTGACCACGCGCACCATGCATTGGTTCTTAAAACGTGGTTTTGTGCAAGTGGACCCAGAATGGCTGCCTGAAGGCCGTCAACGCAAATACAACTGGGATCGCCGATCTCAAGTTCTTGTCAAACATTTGAAATGATCACGGAGCACCCATGACTCGAATGGTTCAATGCATTTATTTGAAAAAAGAAGCGCCTGGGCTGGCATTTCCCCCCTACCCCGGCGAGCTGGGAAAGAAGATCTTCAACCAGGTCTCTCAAGAGGCGTTTGAAGTCTGGAAGCGCCATCAAACCATGTTGGTCAATGAAAACCGTTTGAATTTGGCCGATTTGCGCGCTCGCCAATACTTGGCACGCCAGATGGAAAACCATTTTTTTGGCGACGGCGCAGATGCCGCCCAAGGTTATGTGCCGCCGCCAGCCGCTTGATGCATTGACCTGACGATGGATTTGGATCAACGCTGTATCGTCATCGGCGGTGGCATTGCCGGCGCGGCATGCGCACGTGCGCTGGCAGACCGCGGTTGGCAAGTCAAAGTGTTGGACACAGCGGGAGACCCATGTGCCGCTGCCTCGGGTGTACCGCTGGGCGTGGTGTCTTGCCATGCTTCTCCAGACGATAACCCGTTATCCCAATTGACCCGTGCTGGCATGCAATACACATTGGCGTTCGCTCGCCAACATTTGATACATGGACAAGACTGGTCACAAAGCGGCGTACTTGAACGACGACTGAGCGATGCTGACCACGCCAAGAAACCTTGGCAAGCGCCGACCGAGGACAGTGTGTGGTTTTCACATGTGCAATTGGCTGATGCGGAACAACTCAGTGCTGCTGGTTTGAGCAGCCACAACTCGCAAGACCTTTGGCAACCTCAAGGCGCATGGATCAAACCCTTGGCTTTGGTACGTGCGCTTTTAAGCCATGACAACATCAGTTTCATGGGCTTGCATGAAGTTGAAAACATGCAAAAAAGCGCTGCCACAGGTGAATGGCAATTGCGTATCAAGCACCATATTTCCATTCCCAGCATGGGCAGCTCGCACACCTACACCACCGAATCAGCACCCCATGTCGTCATAGCCACTGGCGCACAGACCCCAGATTTTTTGAACCAGGTCTTGTACGAGCC
>RFSP01000049.1 GCA_009923895.1 Betaproteobacteria bacterium
TTTGCCTTTGCAGAACAGCGGGCGAATGTAGGCCGGTACAAAGCCCGGGAAGGCAAACGCGTCTTTGAGGCCCTCGTCAAAGGCGACCTGGCGGATGTTGTTGCCGTAGTCCACCGTGGGTATGCCCATGGATTGGAAGTCGAGCATGGCTTGCACGTGGACCGCGCAGCTGCGGGAAGCAGCCGCGCGAAGCTGGGCATGCTGGCTGTCGTCGGCGCGTGCAGCCTGCCACTGCGCCACCGTCCAACCGGCGGGCAGATAGCCATTGACCAGATCGTGTGCCGAAGTTTGGTCGGTCACCAAGTCGGGCTTCAAGCCCCCCGCCTTGGCGCGCTGAACCAGCGCAGGCAGCACTTCGGCCGCATTGCCCAACAACGCAATGGACACCGCTTTTTTCTCAGCGGTGTAACGCTTGAGACGCGCCAAGGCGTCATCCAGATCGATGGCCTGCTCGTCGACGTAACGCGTCTTGAGCCGGAAGTCGATGCGACTTTGTTGGCACTCCACCACCAGCGAACATGCCCCTGCAAAGGTGGCGGCCAAGGGTTGCGCGCCGCCCATGCCGCCCAAGCCAGCGGTGAGGATCCAGCGACCCGACAGGTCGCCCCCATAGTGCTGGCGACCCGCTTCCACAAAGGTCTCATAGGTGCCCTGGACGATGCCCTGGCTGCCGATGTAGATCCACGAACCCGCGGTCATCTGGCCATACATCATGAGCCCTTTGCGGTCGAGCTCGTGAAAGTGCTCCCAGGTGGCCCACTTGGGCACAAGATTGGAATTGGCAATGAGCACCCGCGGCGCATCGGGGTGGGAGCGAAACACCCCCACTGGCTTGCCGGACTGGATGAGCAGCGATTCGTCCGCTTTGAGGTGGCGCAATGCCTGCAAAATGGCTTCAAAGCAATCCCAGTTGCGGGCTGCTTTGCCAATGCCTCCGTAGACCACCAGGGCGTCAGGGTTCTCGGCCACCTCGGGGTCCAGATTGTTCTGAATCATGCGATAGGCGGCTTCGATCAGCCAGTTGGCACATGAGATGTCGGTCCCGCGCGGTGCGCGCACGGGGCGCGGCTCATGTGCATGTGAAGCTTTTTTGAGGACTGAAAGGTCGGACATGGGAACACCACTTCGGTCTGTTGGGGTATGAGAAAACGAAAAAGTACGGCGGGTCAACAAGAACAGGCGCGCGCAACGTTGCTGAGATGATCACCCGACGTAATTGGCCTCCGGTCGGCGAAGTTCAAACTGGTCTACGGTGCGCGTGTAACGGTGCCCTGCCATTCGAGCCACATGGCCGAGCTTGGTTTGGTCCACGCGCCCGGTCGCGGGGTCGTACAGACCCTCGCGAAGATGAAACAAAACCACCTTGCCAATCACCAGCATATGCCCGTCTTCGCCCACAGGCAAGGTTTGGACAAGCTCACACTCCATGGAAACCGGCGCTTGCGCAACGCGCGGTGGCCGTACGCGCAGCGAAGGCGCAGGCGTGACACCCGCCAGGCTGAACTCGTCCACCTCAGGAGGCACCTCAGCCGAAGTCTGGTTCATTGCGTCAGCCAATTTCTCATCGACGGTATTCACCACAAACTCACCAAGGGCCAGGATATTGTTGACCGTGTCTTTGTACACGCCCGCCTGTACCTGACCACCACCGTCCATGCCGCGCAATGCAGAGGAAAACACCACGGTGGGTGGCCGCCCGGCGGCACCCATAAAAAAGCTGAATGGCGCGAGGTTGGGGATGCCGTCCGCCCCGAGGGTTGACACCCACGCGATAGGCCGCGGCACGACACAACCGATCAGAAGCTTGTAGCCATCGTTAGAGCTTAGATTCGTCGGATCAAGCTGCATGTGGTTTTCCTCTCTTTGGCAAGGTGCGCGCGTTGACAGGCAATGCCGCCTGTCGCTTTGAGTCTACTTGCCTAGACAAGTCTAGACAAGTAGACTTCCCAGCATGAGTCTCAGTGTTTACCCGGGAACGCAGATCCGGCAGGCAAGGCCTCAGATGCAGGCACCCTATGCGCGCATCAAGCAGTGGCTGAAGGACGAGCTCGCACGCGGCCGTTGGCGACCCGGTGCGCCAATGCCCTCGGACGCAGAGTTGGTGGCGCAGTTCGGCGTCAGTCGAATGACGGTGACACGCGCGCTGAACGAATTGCGCAGCGAAGGCATCGTGGAGCGTATCAAGGGCGTGGGTACATTCGCGGCGCATCTGTCCCGAGTGTCGAGCACGCTACACATCCGCGATCTGCACGAGGAGATCACGCAACGGGGACATCATCATCATGCCAAGGTGTACCTGGCTCGCGAGGAGTCAGCAACCGAGGGTCTGGCCCAGAAGCTGGGGCTGGCCCCTGGAGCTTCGGTATTCCATACGCTGATCGTGCATTTCGAAGACGGTGTTGCACTGCAGTGTGAGGACCGCTACGTCAACCCGGCAGCCGCGCCCCAATATCTCGACAACGACTTCACGCAGATCACGCCCACACAATACCTGCTGCAAGTGGCGCCGCTGTGGAAGGCGCAATACTCCATCGTGGCCGCACGGCCCACCGCGCGGGAAGCCAAACTTCTGGCCATCCGCCGTGACGAACCTTGTCTGGTGATTGTGCGTCGCACGGTCAGCCAGGACGTGCCGATCACGCTTGTAAGGCTCGTGCATCCAGGCTCGCGCTACTTGCTACAAGGGGAGTTCAACCCGTGACCGATGCAAAGTCAGTCCGTTCGCCGCAGGACATCACGCCAGCGCTGATTGAGGAGTTCGACCGCCAGGGCGCGGTCTGCCTGCGCGGTCTGCTCAGCGCCGATGAGGTGGCCCTGCTGCGCCAGGGCATCGACGTCAACCTCGCACAGCCCAGCCCGCGCGCCATCGTCGCCAGCCAGGCTGACGACCCCGGATTCTTCATCGAGGACTTCTGCAACTGGCAAGAAAACGCCGCCTACCGCCGAGTCATCTTCGACTCCGCCCTGGCTCCCGTGGCAGCCCGGCTGATGCAAAGCCGCACGGCGCGCCTCTACCACGACCACATGCTGACCAAAGAGCCAGGCACACGTCAGCCCACCCCGTGGCATCAAGATCAGCCCTATTACAACGTGGACGGCCGGCAAAACGTGAGCTTCTGGATTCCTGTGGATCCGGTCAGCGCTGCGGCCACCTTGCAGTTCGTTGCCGGATCACACCTGGGGCCCTGGCTGATGCCCCGCACCTTCATGACCCACGAAGCGCGCTGGTTCCCAGAAGGCAGCCTGCAAGAGCTGCCCCACATCGACGCTCGCCGCGCCGACTTCAATATTGTGGGATGGCCGCTGGAGCCTGGCGATGTGGTGGCCTTTCATATGCTGGCGCTTCATGCCTCGGGCGGTGTAGAGCCCGGTCGCAGGCGTCGCGTATTTTCGGTGCGCTTTTTGGGCGACGACATGCGTCATGCGCCGAGACCGTGGAAGACCTCTCCCGACTTTCCGGGCCTTTCGGCAGAGTTGCCTGCTGGTGCGCCCCTTGAGCACCCCTTGTTTCCCGTCGTGTGGGAGGCCGCATCTTGAGCTCACCGCATCAAGTGCGTGTCTCTGATGCGCGGCCTCAGCCCTGGCGCAATGGCGGCGGCGTGACGCGAGAGCTGCTGCTGTGGCCCGATGCGCAAGCATGGCAAGTGCGGGTCAGCGTGGCTGACATTGCAGCCGACGGGCCGTTTTCATCGTTCGAGGGCGTGGACCGCGGCTTTGCCGTGTTGGAAGGCGCTGGGGTGATCTTGGGTCTGCCTGGCAAGGAACAAACAGTCACATCACACAGCGAGCCGGTGCTGTTCAACGGTGAGCTCGCACCGTCGTGTCGATTGCTCTGCGGCCCCACACGCGATCTGAATTTGATGGTGCGCCGGGGCAGCGGGATGTTGCATCTTTCGCGTGCGCAACCGGGGCAGGCGTGGGGGCACAATCTCCAGTGGCGTGCCTTGTTTTGTTGGGACGAGGCCCGTCTGCAGACTCAGACAGAATCTGACTTAAACGTGCTGGACTTGCCCGCAGGCACCTTGTGCTGGTCTTCGCCCACATCAACGGACCGCGCGCCCTGGCAACTGCTGTCGGGGTCGCAAGTGTTTTGGCTCGGCCTGGAGGCAGCGTGACTTCGATCACACTTTGGCGCAACGCCCGGATCGCCACCATGGACCCGTCCTGCCCCTGGGGCTGGATCGAGCGGGGGGCGTTGATGACTCGGGGCGCACAGCTGCATTGGGTGGGAACGGAAGGCCACTGGCCCAAAGATCTCCTCGTCAGCGCCGAACACGACCTGCAAGGCGCCTTGGTCACCCCCGGACTGATAGACGCTCACACCCATTTGGTCTACGCCGGTGACCGTGCAGCCGAATTCGAACAGCGCTTGCAGGGTGCGTCCTATGAGGACATCGCCAAGGCCGGTGGGGGCATTCGGTCCACCGTGCAGGCCACCCGTGCGGCCAGCCCTGAGGCCTTGTTCAGCGCTGCAGCCCAGCGCGCGCGCGTCCTCATGGCAGAAGGAGTGACCACACTCGAGATCAAATCGGGCTATGGACTGAGCGCCGAGCACGAAGGGCGTTGTTTGGCGGTGGCCCGACAGCTCGGGCGAGAATTGCCGATCACGGTGGTGACCACCTCCTTGGGCGCCCATGCCTTGCCACAGGAGTTCACAGGCCGTGCTGACGACTACATCGACGCTGTATGTCAGTGGCTGCCCGAGCAGCACGCGCACGGATGGGTCGATGCCGTCGATGCATTTTGCGACACCATCGGTTTCACGCCCGCGCAAACTCGGCGCGTGTTCGAAACCGCCAAGGCCTTGGGCCTGCCCGTCAAACTCCATGCCGAGCAGCTCAGCAATCAGGAGGGCGCCGCACTGGCGGCGGCCTATGGCGCCTTGAGCTGCGACCACTTGGAATATTTGTCGGACAGCGGTATCGCAGCCATGCGCCAAGCAGGCACCGTGGCGATGCTGCTGCCAGGGGCGTATTACTTTCTGCGCGACACCCACATGCCACCTGTCGATGCCTTGCGGCGCTCGGGCGTTCCTATGGCGGTGGCTACCGACCACAACCCGGGCTCGTCGCCCATGCTGTCTTTGCTGTTGATGCTGCACATGGCTTGCACGCTGTTCAGGTTGACTCCTGAAGAAGCTTGGCGGGGTGTGACCCTCCACGCCGCCCGCGCTTTGGGTCTGAAAGATCGGGGGCTCCTTCAGGCCGGCCTTCGTGCGGACTTTGCGGTGTGGGACGCCGAACATCCACGAGAAATGGCCTACCGTTTTGGCCACAACCCTTGCCGCTTCACTGTGTGGGGCGGCGTGATGCGGACACAGTCAACATGAGTTTTACCCTGCATTCAGGTACCACCCCTGTGCTGGTCAGCATGCCCCATGTGGGGACGGCCATTCCTGACTCGCTGCGACACCGATACGTGGAGCGTGCTTGGGCCACCGAAGACACCGATTGGTTTTTGGACCGGCTTTATGCCTTCGTCAAAGACATGGGCGCCAGCCTCATCGTGCCAGTGGAAAGCCGCTACGTGATCGACCTCAATCGGCCCAGCGACAACCAACCCATGTACGCGGGACAAAACAACACCGAGCTGTGCCCCACGCGTTTCTTCACGGGTGACTCCTTGTACCGCGAGGGCATGGCGCCCAGCGACGAAGAGGTGAGAGCGCGCGTCGCCACTTACTGGCAGCCCTACCATGACGCGCTGCAAGCCGAGACGCAGCGCTTGCGTGCACTGCATGGCCACGCCGTGCTGTTTGACGCTCACAGCATCAAAGGCGAGCTGCCCTGGCTTTTCGAGGGCGCATTGCCCGACATGAATTTGGGCACCGTCAACGGCCAAAGCTGTGACCCCTCGTTGCGCACGAAGCTGGTGCAGGTGTTTGCCTCGCAATCACGCTACAGCCACGTGGTGGATGGTCGGTTCAAAGGCGGCCATATCACGCGGCACTTTGGAAGGCCCGCGCATGGGGTTCACACGGTGCAACTCGAGATGAGCTGGCGCGCCTACATGCAAGAGACGCCCCCCTATGTTTGGCATGAAGAGCGCGCCGCCGCTGTGACGCCCCTGCTTCGCAGCCTGGTGCAGACCATGATCGATTGGAGGCCGGCGTGAGCCTGACTCCCAATCGCGCCTCAAGCCGTGCTCAACGTCGAGCCCACAGCCTGTGGGCCCCGTGGGCCTGGGTGGGCGGCCGGTGGCAGCGCGATGTCCTCTTGCGCTGCAACGACCAGGGCTTGTGGACGGACGTGCAATGCGGCGTGTCGGCATCCGCCGCCCTCACGCAGGACGCCACAACGCAGGTCCTGCCCGGCCCCGCGCTGCCGGGCATGGTCAATGCCCACAGCCATGCGTTTCAACGTTCATTCGCAGGCTTGGCTGAGCGGCGAGAAGCTGCTCAAGACGACTTCTGGTCATGGCGGGACCGCATGTACCAAACCGCGCTGCGCATCTCCGCTGAGCAGTTGACGTTGGTGGCTCGCCAGCTTTATGCCGAAATGTTGGTGGGGGGCTACACCCACGTCTGTGAGTTTCATTACTTGCATCACCAACCCGATGGGCAGCCTTACCCCGAACGCACCCGCATGGCTCGGGCTTTGGCCCAAGCTGCGCAAGAGGTGGGCATCGGCCTGACGCTGCTGCCGGTGCTCTATGAACGTGGGGGCTTTCAGCAACCCACCTTGCGAGCAGATCAGCGCCGGTTTGCCACGAACGCCGAAGACGTGGCGGCGATGCGGCAAGACATCCGCCGCTGGCAGCTGCCTTCGGTCGAGGCGGGGGCTGCCATCCACTCCTTGCGTGCCGCATCTGCGGCGTCCATCGAACGCTTGTGCGAACTCAGCGCTGGAGACCCAGGGCCGCTGCACATTCACGTGGCCGAGCAAACTGCCGAGGTGAACGACTGCATGGCCGCCACCGGCATGCGCCCCGTGGCATGGCTCGCGCAGCATGTGCCCTTGAATGCGCACTGGCATTTGGTGCACGCGACCCACACCGAGCCGACCGAGTTGGAGGCCGTGGCGCGCTCAGGCGCGGGCGTGGTGCTGTGCCCAACCACCGAAGCCAATTTGGGCGATGGCCTGCCCGATGTGTTGGGTTGGCTTTCTCACGACACACCGATCTCCATTGGCTCGGACAGCCACGTCTGTCGAGTGTGGCCACACGAGCTCAAGCTGTTGGAATACGGTCAGCGCCTGATTCAACGTCAACGCAATGTGTTGGCAGCACCCCACCAGGGACAGCCCAGCACCGCTGCGAGGCTCTTTGAAGCGGCGCAACGGGGCGGCGCAGCGGCCGCCGCTTGGACTCATCACGGCCTGACACCTGGCGCGCGCGCCGACCTGTTGGTGATGGACCCGCTGGCGCCGGGTCTGGCTGGCGTGCCCGCAAACGCCCTGCTGGATGCTTTGGTCTTTGTCACCGACGCTCCCGCGTTTTCACAAGTGTGGGTGGCGGGTCAACAGGTCGTCAACCATGGACGACATGTCAGACACGACGAGATCTCTCAAGACTTCTTGCAAGTCATGCAGACGCTGCACGCACACTGAACTGCCGGACGAATGCCTCTTGGGCGGCGGTCTCAATGGTGCCAGGCCTGACCGCACGCACCCGCGCGATGGCCTCGTCCCCCGCCACCCCTTGCAGGGTCAGCAGCATGGCGGCCACGGTACCCGTGCGCCCCAGACCCGCGGCACAGTGCACCAATACCCTTTCTTGGCGGGCGAGTGACGCCAACACATCGGGAATGCCTCTGGACCAGGCGGTCATGGTGAGGTCATTGGGCGGCTCGAAATCGGGGATGGGCACATGGACCCAGGCCAGCCCCCGGTCGCGCACGG
The DNA here is from genome assembly GCA_009923895.1 of Betaproteobacteria bacterium. Classification (GTDB taxonomy): domain Bacteria; phylum Pseudomonadota; class Gammaproteobacteria; order Burkholderiales; family Burkholderiaceae_C; genus Rubrivivax. Next base: position 7,839 of record RFSP01000049.1, read on the forward strand.
CCTGGGGCAAGTGCGGCACCCCCAGGTGCACCAACTCGTGCTCCCCGACCAAGGTCAGCACGGTCAAAGCCCCCCAGGCTTTGATCGCCTGCAAGTCAACCGACAAGTCTCGGTTCCACACACGGCCGCTGCCATCCACGCCCTGACGACCCGGGCAATGGACGAGCCCCAAGGTGCCGCCCCGAGGCATGGGCAAGGCATCAATGTGCAAGGGGCTGGAAAGGTGGGGTTCGCGCATGGTGGCAGTGTCGCTCAGATTCAAGCCCTGCGCTGGCGCAATGACGGGCCACGCACTTGGGCTCATGCTTGACGCTCCTCCTCATCTCTCGATTGAAAGGATTTCGCATGGACACCCTTTCCCGTTATTCGTCATCGCCCAACGGTCAACATGGCTTGGGCCACAACTTGCGCCACATGGTGGACGAGATCGACCAATTCCTCAAGAGCGCCGCCAACACCGGCGACCAAAAGTTTGACGCCGTGCGCGAGCGTCTGTCAGACCAGGTGCGCGAGATGCGATCGCAGCTCGATGAGCTCAATGATGCAGCCGTGGCACGGATGAAACGGGCTGCAGCCAAGGCCGACCAGACCGTGCAAGCGCATCCCTACGGCGCCATGGGCATTGCCGCGGCCACGGGCCTGCTGGTGGGCTTTCTGGCCGCTCGGCGTTGATCCATCAACGTCCACGGCAAGACGTATAGCCATGCCGGGCGAGTCCACATTGGGCGCGGCAGCACGGAGGGTGTTGGCCCATTTATTGGCCATGGGCCGCACCCGACTGCAGTTGGCCGCCGTCGAATTGGAACTGGAACGCCGACGCTGGGTGCGCATGTGGCTGCAGGCGATCTTGGTCTTGTTTGCCGCGTTCATGGCCATCGGCTTGGGTATCGCTTGGGTGCTTTGGCGCGTCGACCCCCAATTGCGCGCCACCGTCGCCGGGTCGTTGGCCCTGTTTTTTGGATTGCTGAGCGCAGTGGGCGTGTGGTGCCTTCTGCGTGAATCGGCGTCGCGGCGCCCTTGGTTGGAATCGACCTTGTCCACCTTGTCCAAAGATGAAGACGCACTCGCTGACCGACCTACGTGAGCGCCTGAGCTCGCAGGCGGCACACCAACGGATGATTCTGGGCCAGCATGTATCTGCCTTGCAGACCAGCGCACAACCCTCGGCCTTGATGCGGCAGGCCTGGCATTGGATGCGACAGCACCCTTGGCAATGTCTCAGCGCAGCGCTGACCTGGCTGCGTTGGCGCAAGCAGCGCCGCAGCCAAGAACCCTTCAAGACACCAGCAGGCCCTTGCGCTCGATAAAGGTCACCACATCGGCCAAGCCTTCATGGGTGCGCAAATTGGTCATGACAAAGGGTCGCGAGGGGCGCATGCGCAGGGTGTCGGCCGCCATCACCTCAAGGTTGGCTCCCACGTAGGGCGCGAGGTCGGTCTTGTTGATGACAAAGAGGTCGCTTTTGGTGATGCCAGGGCCGCCTTTGCGGGGAATTTTTTCGCCCGCCGCCACGTCAATCACGTAAATCGTGAGGTCACTCAACTCGGGGCTGAAGGTCGCAGCCAAGTTGTCGCCACCCGACTCGATGAAAACGATGTCGGCATTGGGGAACAACACCAGCATGCGGTCAACAGCTTCCAAGTTGATGGACGCGTCTTCACGAATGGCCGTGTGAGGACAGCCCCCGGTCTCCACACCCATGATGCGCTCGGGCGCGAGGGCGCCGGCCACCGTGAGCAAGCGCTGATCTTCTTTGGTGTAGATGTCGTTGGTCACCACCACCAGGTCCCAACGCTCACGCATGGTCTTGCACAGCATTTCGACCAAGGTGGTTTTGCCCGAGCCCACCGGCCCGCCCACGCCCACGCGCAAGGGTGGCAGCTTCTTGGTTCGACCGGGGATGTGGTGCAAAGAAGGATGGGTCATGATCGGAACAGCCGAGAGTATTGGGTTTCGTGATGGGACGACAAAATAGCCAGCATGGGTGTCATGACTTGGCAGTCATCCAGTGACATTTGCACAGCGCGGTCGACGGCAGAGGGGATCTCGTGGGTCAGGCGCTGCAAGATGCGTTGGGCCGCAATCTGCCCCAGGGGAACGGCCTTCATGGCCGCTTGAACCATGTTTTCGGCCCAACTGAAGGCAAAGGCCAACAGCAGCGTCTGCACAGAAGCCTCTGCCAAAACTCCCGCCAAGGCATAGGCCACGGGCCAAGTGGGAGCCGGCGTCAAGGCCGCACAGCGCGCCACACGGCGGTCACCCGCACATTCGCCGTGTTGAAGCCATTGGACCAACGAGCGTCCCATCTGCTCGGTCTGCAATCGGAACTCGGTCGTCTCGCGCGTGGTCAGGACCCACTGAT
>RFSP01000050.1 GCA_009923895.1 Betaproteobacteria bacterium
ATTTCAACGGGCACCGTTGAGGCAGGCAAGATCGAATACTGTGGGGCAACGCCCTCATTGGAAGTCAATTTTGCGTTCTGTTCTACCCTCGAAAAAGTGAAATGACTTCGGAGATTTTTTGAGGAACGGCTAATCGCCGACTCTGCTTTGGGGCGAGCTGACTCATGCCCCTTGGGGGCTGCCACATCCGATGCTCTGCTCGGGTATTTCGGTTAACCCGATCATCTCCGCCGAGCGTTGAACCACTCGAGCACATTGTTCTGGCCGCCCAGGGATGAGGCGTCGCCGTAAAGCGAGGCGAGGAAGTTGCCACGGTGGCTCCCACCTGCGACGGGTATTCCTGCCGTTTGTCCACCGCCTGCAGCGATGGCCCGCTGCACCATTGTCGGATGGAGGGCTTCGTCGGCCATGCCGTAGTAGAACCGGATGGGCGCGTCATAGCGGTAAAACGTGGGTGTGTTGGCCGCCATGCGACGCAGGAACGCGCTGTTGCGCTCATCGGTGAACTCGGTGAAAAACCCCGGTACCAGCAATGTGCGCCCTGTGGGAAACGGTTTGGCCGGATCGACGTTCAACTCGTAGTCGGACCAATACTTGGCGGCCATGTCGCGAAATTCTGGGCGCACCGCCACCTTGAGCAACCCATCCAACCGATAGTGGAGCTCAAAACTGCCCAACGTGATGATCATGCACAGGGACACCCAGTCGGGCATCGCGGGATAGCTGCTCGCTCCCTCGGGGGGGTCGAAGGTTTGTTTGCCGGCCCAGAAGCGCCAGCACTCGGTCAGTTCGGTAAACGGGCTTTGTACCGCCGTGCCCCGGATCGGGTAGCCTTTGGCTCGCAGGGCTTGATGCAGCCATTGCGTGTTCACAGCACCTTGCGACCATCCGTTGAGAAATAGCGGCCCAGGCTGGTGTTTTAGCGAGCGCAGCGCTTGAACCCCGACATCCAAGATTCGCATGCACGTGTGGGTGGTCACGTCCTTCACGGCATAGCCCTCGCCACGGCCGTTGCGAAACGGTCCCTTGCCCACATAGTCTGCGGCAATCACGGCATAGCCTTGTCCCGCAAAGCGATGCACATTGAGCAGCGTTTCCACTGAATCCTTGACGTCGGTCAGCTGGTAAGCGGGGTCTTTGAGCAACAGCAAGTTCGAGGGGATCTCTCCAAATGAGAGGACCGTGCCATGCTGCCAGGACAACACGGGGAGCGGCCCAGGGGCTCCCACCGGGACGGCGAGCAGGCCGCTGATCTTGAGGATTTCGCCGGTCTCGGGGACTTTGACGGTCGTGACCAGACGGTGAAGGTCCACGTCATAGCGAGCACCATCGCGCGCGACGTTGAAATCGGGCAGTATGACGGGCTTGTTGAAGTCTTTGTAGAAAGCCGCCACCAGCGCATCCAGCCGACGTGCCGGCACACGAAAACTCATGTCGATCGACGCCGCGGAGGACGCTGAGGGCCAAGCCAAACCGGCGACCAGTGATCCTGCAGTGCCCAGCCAATGACGTCGGTTGACCTCTACGTCAGTGGAGGGGGTGTGCCCTTGCAACAATTGAGAAGATGTTTTCATGAGCGTGTCTGGACAGTCAGATGATTTACAGCGGAGCGGGGAGTGTGAACCGAAAGCCGTTGATGAGTCAATTCGTCGCAAACCCAAAAGCTTCGCAAGTTTCGGGTTGAATCCCCGCTGCGATTCAACGAGACTGGGGACTCTATCAGGAGTTGCAGGATGACCTCAGATGCGAAGACTCGGCATTACGACACCGTGGCTCGGGCCATTGAATTCATCCGAAAAAACGCCAAACGCCAACCCACTTTGGAGGACATTGCACAGGCCGTGCACATGAGTCCTTTTCACCTGCAGCGGGTCTTTTCTGAATGGGCAGGGTTGTCGCCCAAGCGCTTCTTGCAATATGTGACCAAACAACACGCCAAGGCCTGCCTTTTGCAGTCTCACAGCGTGCTGCAAGTCTCTGAGTCTCTGGGTTTGAGCAGTGCCAGCCGCTTGCATGATTTGATGATCACCTCCGAGGCGATGACGCCTGGTGAAATCCAGTCGGCCGGGGAGGGGCTGCGCATCGGTTTCGGCCGGGGTGAATCGCCGTTTGGTGAAGCCTTGGTGGCATGGACGCCCCGCGGCATTTGCCACTTCTCGTTCGTGGACGAGGATTTTGATGAAAGGGTGGCCCGATTGAAGGTCACATGGGCTCGGGCCACTCTGACACGCGATGACACACAAGCACTGCGGTGGACGACGCAGATCTTTGCCCGTGGAGTCCCGCGTGGACCCATTCATTTGGTTTTGCGGGGAACGAACTTTCAAATCAAGGTGTGGGAGGCGCTGATCCACACGCGGCCTGCAGAGGTGCTGTCGTACGGGCGATTGGCCCAGAAAATCCACCAACCCAAGGCCCAACGGGCTGTGGGGACCGCGCTGTCCTTGAACGACATCGGCTTTTTGATTCCATGCCATCGCGTGATACAAGAGTCGGGTGAAGTGGGCCAATTCCGTTGGGGGACGGCTCGAAAAGTCGCCATGCAGGCTTGGGAGCAGGGGATCTTTGGCGCGCCAGAACAAGTGCCAGCCGGTGCCATGGCGAGCTCTCCCACGCCAGGTGCCCATTGACGTGACCAGAGACTTCATCATGCGCAGGACGCCTTCGAAAACTCGGCGTGTCAGACCCAAGGATCTGCTGATTGTTTTTGGGGTGTTCATGGCTGGGCCCGTGTGGGCAGAACCCGATGCAGACGCCTTGGGCCGGGCCATGAACTATCCCGTGGGGGATGGATCGCAAGGGCGCAACGAAGCCTTTCGTGTCGGGGCCTGGTCGGCGTTGGATCAGGTGCCTGGCGTTCTCACGCAGAAGGTGGCCCGCTCCTCTCAAGCCCAAGCGCTGCCGCGATCGAAGACTTCTTTTGATATTCGCTACACCTACCGAAACACGACCTACACGGTGAACGACTATCTGGATCGCCAGCGTGTGACGGGCTTGCTGATTCTCAAGGACGGCGAGATCGTGCTGGAACGTTACCGTTACGCCCGCCAAGAAGATGCGCGGTTTTTGTCTTTCTCCATGGCCAAGAGCGTGACGTCGCTGCTGATGGGCGTGGCGCAGGCCCAAGGGTGGGTCAAGTCTCTGGATGACGTCGCAGCGCAGTACGTCAAGGATTTGGAGGGCAGCGCCTACGGTCAGACCCGTATCCGTGATCTTTTACGGATGAGCTCTGGCTTGACCTTTACCGAGCGCTATGACGGCAGCGATGATGTCAGCCGCTTGTCCAGGGCTGTGGCCACGGGCTGGCCGGCCACGGTCGACGTTTTGCGGCAAGTGCAAGACCGGCACAGTCCTGCAGGGGCGAAGTTTGTGTACGCCAGCGCGGAAACCGAAGTGCTTGGGCGGGTCTTGACAGCGGCCACGGGGCGCTCCTTGGCTGAATTGACCCAGCAGTGGATTTGGGAGCCGATGGGGGCCGAGCACGAGGCCTTCTGGTGTACCGGCCGGGACCGGCAGGCGGCGGCCTATTTCTGTTTCAACGCGAGTTTGCGGGACTGGGGGCGATTGGGCGCCATGCTGGCTCGAGATGGCCGAGTGGGCGATCGACAGGTGATCCCGCTGGACTATTTGCTCGCTGCCACCGATGCAGCGCGTCAGCCCCCGGCGTTTCGCCCGTATCGAGCGACCGCTTATGTGGGCTACGGCTACCAGTTTTGGATACACCCGTTTCGCGAGCGCACGTTTGTGATGCAAGGGGTGCACGGGCAGGCCGTGTATGTGCAGCCCGCCAGCGGCATTGTGATGGTCCACACCGCCGTCTATGCCCATCCCAGCGGCATGCAAGATCCGCAGCCGTTTGCAGAGCGCAATGCCCTGTGGCAAGGTGTGGTGGACGCTTTGGGCGGATCAACCGCGCGCTATTGATCCCGAGGCGGCTCCTTGGCCTGCTGCCTCGTCTTCTCCCTCGCCTTTTTGACATCGTGGATCTGCCACAGGCCAAAGGCCAGGGCCAGCACAAACACACCCAATTCAATCCAGATTCCCATGGGTCCTCCTCGTCCTCCTCTTTAGCCTTCCACACATTGGCCTGACCGCCTGACTCCCGAACTGTCATTTAAACTTGACAATTCCTTATGGATTGTTAAATTGACAGTTGGCACTGTCACCCGCAGCTGCCCAAATTGAAAGGTCAGGCCAATGAGTCTACACGCACGGGTCGAAAAGGCGTTGCAGCGCCACGTGGAATCTGCTCTGGGCCAAGGCGCGCCCAAGGGCTTGGAAGACGCGGTACGCCACGCGGTGTTCAGCGGAGGCGCCAGGATCCGCCCTCAGCTTTGCGTAGCCGTGGCCATTGCCTGCGGAGACGAGGCCCCGCACCTGACCGACGCTGCCGCCACGGCCGTGGAGTTGATGCATTGCGCCTCCTTGGTCCACGACGACATGCCCGCCTTTGACAACGCGGCCACGCGGCGAGGCCAACCCACCGTTCACAAGGCCTATGGAGAGCCTCTGGCTCTGCTTTGCGGTGACGCGCTGATTGTCATGGCTTACCAGGTGTTGACCGAGGCCGCCATGACCCATCCGGGGCGCCTGCCGGCCCTGGTTCGCAACTTGAGCCAGGGCGTGGGGCTGCCCCACGGGATCGTGGCCGGACAAGCCTGGGAGTGCGAGACCCGCGCCGACCTGGCTCAGTATCAAAGAAGCAAGACAGGCGCGTTGTTCGTGGCATCGGTGCGGGCGGGTGCGCTGGCCTGCGGGCAGGACGATCAGCCCTGGTCGCTGTTTGGAGAATCCTTGGGGCATGCCTACCAAGTGGCCGATGACATCCGCGATGTCTTGGGCCAAAGCGCGGCTCTGGGCAAACCCGCTGGGCAAGACCAATTGCTGGGCCGTCCCAACGCCATGGCCGCTTTGGGCCTGGAAGGCGCGTTGGAGCACTTTGAAGGATTGATGGGTCAGGCCATTCAGTCGGTGCCACAGTGTGCTTGCCGAGACATGTTGCAGCACCTGGTTCGGTTGGAGTCGCAACGGCTGATTCCCACGGATTTGCACCCGCAAGTGGCCGTCACGCGAGGCAGTGTGGCCAGCGCGTTGCATCGCTGAAACACCACAGCGGATGTCGCACTGGCCCATCAGCCCCGCGAGTGAGATCGGCCCGAGAGGGGGCGGACTGTGGACCCGCTGGCTGGAAAGGCTGGAGCGCTATTTCAGCGACCCGGCTCGATACGACCGGGTGCGCTCCTTTGCGTTGACCCGTTGGATGGCCCGAAGACGCACCCAGCAGCTGATGGGTGTGATGACCGGGTTTGTGCAAAGCCAGGTGCTGTTGCTTTGCGTGCGAATGAAGCTCTTCGAACTCTTGGCAAGGGAGCCGATGGATCTGGGCGCCCTGGCGCGCCTTTTGTCCTACCAGGAGGGTCCGCTGCGCTGTGTGCTGGAGTCTGCGGTGTCTCTGAAGTTGTTGCGGCGCGATCCATCGGGCCTCTACACCTTGGGGGAATTGGCCCATCCGGTTTTGGGGCACGCAGGCATACGCGCCATGGTGGAGCACAACCAGCTTCTGTACCGGGACCTTGCAGACCCTGAAGCGTTTTTGCGTGCAGGGGGCAAGGGCCATATGGCCGCCTATTGGCCCTACGCCCAGGAAGAGGGTGCGCAGCCCGCCATGCAGCCAGAGGCCCAAGGTCAGTCCGCGGCCTATAGCGAGTTGATGGACGCCTCACAGAACTTTGTGATCGCCGAGGTGCTGGACAGTTTTGCGTTTGACCGGCACCGGTGTGTGCTGGACATCGGGTGTGGCAAGGGCCGGTTTGCGAGCGAACTGGCCAAACGCTGGCCTGACTTGCAATTGCATGTGCTGGATCTTCCCCATGTGATGTCGTTGACACGCCAGCGTTTGTGCGAGGCCGGTCTGGCAGGTCGCACGAGTTTTCATGGCCGCAGCTTCTTGGGTGAGCCCTTGCCTCGTGGTGCCGATCTGTGCACCTTGATTCGGGTGGCTCACGACCATCCGGATCACGTGGTGCAGGCGCTGTTCCAGCAGATCTATCAAGCCTTGCCCGCCGGCGGGCGCCTGCTCTTGGCCGAACCCATGGCGCTTGCGGCGCAGGGAGCCGCCCAGGGCGCTCGAGAGGCCGACCCTTATTTTCATTTCTACATGCTGGCCATGGGGCAGGGGCGGTTGCGCAGTGTGGGTGAGCTGAGCGCCATGCTCCAGAAAAGTGGGTTCTCTGCGGTGGAGACCGTTCCCACCGCCATGCCCATTCACGCCCAAATCTTGTTGGCAAGCAAATGAGGGAGATATTTGAATATCTAAGTAGTAACCCGGAGGTTACTATCTATAGAGTCATTATAAATTGACATACCACAATGTTCATTTAAAAATACACACATGAAGGCCCATGCCATCGTCTTCGATCGACCCCAGGTGGTCTCCGTCAGGGAACTGGACGTGGCAGAACTGTCGCCGGGGCACATTGAAGTGGCGGTGGATTTCAGTGGCATCAGCACCGGCACGGAGCGCCTTCTGTGGAATGGCAGCATGCCCGCCTTCCCAGGCATGGGGTATCCCTTGGTACCGGGCTATGAGAGCGTGGGCCGCATCACGGCGGTCGGCGACGATGTGAGCCTGCCTTTGGGGCAGGCCGTTTTTGTCCCAGGCGCGAGCTGTTGGCCGGGCGTTCACAGTTTGTTTGGCGGATCAGCCTCCAAGTTGGTGGTGCACCAAGGCCGTGTGGCCCCCGTGGATCCCTCGCTCGGGGCGCAGTCAGTGTTATTGGCCCTGGCCGCCACCGCCTATCACTCGGTCGCAGGGGGAGGGCAGCAAGCGCCGTTCGCCCCCCCAGAGTTGATCGTTGGCCACGGCGTGATGGGCCGCTTGCTGGCCCGAATGACGGTGGCAGCCGGGGGCCTTCCCCTCGTGGTCTGGGAGACCAACCCGGTTCGCAGCCATGGGGCTGTGGGGTATACCGTGGTGGACCCCAAAGACGACCCCAGACGCGACTACCAAACCATTTACGACGTCAGCGGCGATGCCTCGCTGCTCAACAGCCTCATTGCCCGTCTGCGCCCAGGAGGCGAGTTGGTCTTGGCGGGTTTTTACAAAGACGACATTCAGTTTGCCTTTGCACCGGCCTTCATGCGCGAAGTGCGATTGCGCATCGCCGCCGAGTGGAAGCGCCCCGACTTGTTGGCCGTGAACGAGCTCGTTCGCAGCGGCAGGTTGTCACTGAGCGATCTCATCACACACCAAGACCTGCCCACGAGAGCCCACGCGGCTTACGAACAGGCCTTTGGCGATTCGAGTTGTTTGAAGATGGTCTTGGATTGGAGGGCCCACGCATGAGTGAGACAAAGAAAGAAACCCAGATCATCGCGATTTACGGCAAGGGAGGCATCGGCAAGAGTTTTACGCTGGCCAACCTGAGCTACATGATGGCGCAGCAAGGCAAGCGCGTCTTGTTGATCGGGTGTGATCCCAAGAGCGACACCACCAGTCTGCTGTTTGGCGGCAAAGCCTGCCCCACCATCATCGAAACGTCGTCCAAAAAGAAACTGGCCGGTGAAGAGGTGCAGATTGGCGACGTGTGCTTCAAGCGCGACGGCGTTTTTGCCATGGAGCTGGGCGGGCCCGAGGTGGGCCGTGGCTGTGGCGGTCGCGGAATCATTCACGGCTTTGAAACCTTGGAAAAGCTTGGGTTTCATGACTGGGGTTTTGACTACGTCCTGCTCGACTTCTTGGGCGACGTGGTTTGTGGCGGATTCGGTTTGCCAATCGCCCGCGACATGTGCCAAAAGGTCATTGTGGTGGGCAGCAACGACTTGCAGTCGCTGTACGTGGCCAATAACGTGTGTTCCGCCGTCGAATATTTCCGCAAGCTCGGTGGCAACGTGGGCGTGGCCGGTATGGTCGTCAACAAAGACGACGGCACCGGTGAGGCGCATGCCTTTGCCCAAAGGGCCGGCATCCCGGTGTTGGCTTCCATTCCGGCGGACGAGGACATCCGGCGCAAGAGTGCCAGCTACGAAATCATAGGCAAGCCTGAAGGGCGTTGGGGCCCCTTGTTTGCCGAGCTGGCCACCCAAGTGGGTCTGGCTCCACCTCAGCGGCCCAAACCCCAAACCCAAGACGAGTTGTTGAGTCTTTTCTCTGCGGATTCCGTGGGCCGCAATGTGGTGTTGCAGCCGGCCAGCGACACCGACATGTTGGGCTATCGGCCCAAGGTCAAAGCGTCGTTTGAAGTGGTGTACGACGAGGTCTGATCATGAGCCGCCCCATCATCCCCATCGTCTCCGCATCGCAGGTCGATACGACGCCAACACCGCCTGCCGAGGAGGGGGTGTCGTGCAGCAAGGGGGCCCATGACCAACCCCAGAGCATGTGCCCGGCGTTCGGGTCGCTGCGCGTGGGCTTGCGCATGCGCCGCACCAGCACCATCTTGTCGGGGTCGGCTTGCTGTGTCTACGGTTTGACGTTTACCTCGCATTTCTATGGGGCACGTCGCAGTGTGGGCTACGTGCCCTTCAACTCCGAAACCTTGGTCACCGGCAAGCTGTTTGAAGACATTCGCGAAGCGGTTCACAAATCGGCTGATCCCACGCAGCTCGATGCCATCGTGGTCATCAACCTGTGTGTGCCGTCGGCCAGCGGTGTGCCTTTGCAACTTCTGCCCAAAGAGATCAACGGGGTACGCATCATCGGCATTGATGTGCCGGGTTTTGGCGTGCCCACGCACGCTGAGGCCAAGGATGTCTTGACCTCGGCCATGCTCAAATACGCCAAGCAAGAAGTGCGTGATGGGCCGGTGCCAGCACCCCAGGGGGGCCGCAAGGCCTTGCCTGCGCTGACGCTGCTGGGAGAAATGTTTCCAGCAGACCCCATGGGGATTGCGCAACTCATCGAGCCGATGGGTTTGACCGTGGGCGCCACGGTGCCCACGCGCGAGTGGCGTGAACTTTATTCGGCACTGGATGGCGTGGCCGTGGCGGCTTTGCACCCGTTTTACACCGCCTCAGTCAAGGAATTTCAAGAGGCCAACAAGCCAGTGTTCGGGTCGGCCCCTGTGGGGCTGGAGGGCGTGCAATCTTGGCTGCAAAGCTTGGGCGACACCCTGGGGTTGGATCCGCAACGCACCCATGCCGCCAGAAATCGCGCTCTGGAGCTCATGCGAGATGTGGTCAAGGGTCAGCCCATTCGAGGTCGAGTGACCCTCAGCGGATACGAAGGCTCTGAGCTTTTGGTGGCGCGACTGTTGAGCGAGTGTGGCGCCGATCTTCGCTATGTGGGGTCTGCCTGCCCCGCCACCCCATGGAATGAGGCTGACGCTGCGTGGCTGCGCGCCCGAGGTGTGCAGGTGCAATTGCGCGCCACGCTCGAGCAGGACTTGCAGGCCATGGACGAATATGAGCCTGATTTGGTCATCGGCACCACCCCGATCGTGCAAAAAGCCAAGCAGAGCTCCATTCCTTCCTTGTACTTCACCAACTTGATCTCCGCCCGTCCGCTCATGGGCGTGGCTGGCGCCAGCTCATTGGTGAGCGTGATCCAAGCGGCTCTGGCCAACAAAGATCGTTTCCGGTCCATGGAGGCGTTCTTCAGCCCCGTGGGTAAAGGTGATACCGCAGGCGTGTGGACCGATGTTCCCAAGGCCCGACCCGAGTTTCGGGCCAAAACCAAGCGCCAGGCCGAGCGTCTGCTGGCTCAGCGCAAAGCCGAGGAGATGGGGTCTTGAGCGCCTTGCCTTTCGTTCTGGATCACGACCGCGCTGGCGGCTATTGGGGCGCGGTGTATGTGTTCACGGCCATCAAGGGCCTGCAGGTGGTGGTGGACGGACCGGTCGGGTGTGAAAACCTGCCCGTCACCAGTGTCTTGCACTACACCGATGCATTGCCGCCGCACGAAT
>RFSP01000006.1 GCA_009923895.1 Betaproteobacteria bacterium
CACCGCCCGCAGCGTCTGCCAGATGGACAACGGACGACCCGCCGCATCCTTGAGATCGGCTCCGGGCGCGCTCACACTTGCCCTTTCGGCGCGGGTGGCGTCTTGCCGCCCACTTCAAAAAACGTGTAGGACAGCGTGATGGTGGTCACGTCACGCGGCAACTTCGGGTCGACCACAAACACCACAGGCCAGGATTTGCTTTCACCAGGAGCCAAGGTGTACTCGTTAAAACAAAAGCACTCCAGCTTGTTGAAGTGCGCGCTGGCCTGCTGCGGCGCGTAGCTGGGAATGGCCTGGGCGGCCATGGTGCGGTTTTGCACGTTACGAAACTCGTACATCACGGTGGTGAGCTCACCCGGATGCACCTGCACAGACCGCACCGCAGGCTTGAAGTCCCAAGGCCCGCGGGCGTTGGCGTCAAATTCAATGGTGATGGAGCGCGAGGTGTCCACCTGGGTGTTGGACGCAGACGCCCGACCCGACCAGCTGCCAGTGGACACGCGCTGTTCACTCAGTGACAACACGTTGATGCCCAGGGCGTCGCAAATGGACCGGTACATGGGCACCAGGGCATAGCCAAATCCGAACATGGCTGCGACGATGACCACCAGCTTGCCCAGCATGCGGCGGTTCTCCACAGGCAAGGACCAGACCGACATCACCGACCCAACCAAACGATTTTGACAACAAAGCCGACAGCAAAGATCACGGCCACCGACGCCAGGATGAGCGCCAGTCGGACATTGGCCCTGCGCTGCTGCTCGCTCACCACGGCTTGGTCACTCCCTCATGCTTTGAGTTCAGCCCACCACGCGGGTGGCGTCAGCACTGAGCTTGGGTGGAGTTTCAAAGGTGTGCCAAGGGGCAGGAGAAGGGACTTCCCACTCTAGGCCTTCGGCCGCTTCCCAGGGCTTTTGCGCCGCAGGCTCCCCCTGGCCGCGCATCATGGGCACGACGACAAAGAAGAAGAAATACACCTGCATGAGACCGAAGCCAAAGGCACCGATGGACGCAATGGCGTTGAAGTCCGCAAATTGCATGGGGTAGTCCGCATAGCGACGCGGCATGCCCGCCAGACCCAAGAAGTGCATGGGGAAGAAAGTGACGTTGAAGAAAATCAACGACCCCCAGAAGTGGATCTTGCCCCGGGTCTCCGAATACATCACACCGGTCCACTTGGGACCCCAGTAATACACCCCGGCAAACAGCGCGAACAGCGAGCCGGCGACCAACACATAGTGGAAGTGGGCCACGACGTAGTAGGTGTCTTGCAGCTGAATGTCAATGGGCGCCATGGCCAAAATCAGGCCGGTGAATCCGCCCATGGTGAAGACAAACAAGAAGCCCACAGCCCACAACATGGGCGTCTCAAAAGACATGGAGCCGCGCCACATGGTGGCCAACCAATTGAAGATCTTCACGCCCGTGGGCACGGCAATCAACATGGTGGCGTACATGAAAAACAGCTGCCCGGTCACCGGCATGCCCGTGGTGTACATGTGGTGGGCCCACACGATGAACGACAGGATCGCGATCGACGCCGTGGCGTACACCATGGACGCGTAGCCGAAGAGCTTCTTGCGAGCAAAAGCAGGAATGATGGCGCTGACGATGCCGAAAGCCGGCAAGATCATGATGTACACCTCGGGGTGCCCGAAGAACCAGAAGATGTGCTGGTACATGACCGGGTCGCCGCCGCCCGAGGGAACAAAGAAGGTGGTCCCAAAGTGGCGGTCGGTCAGCGTCATGGTGATGGCCCCGGCCAACACCGGCATCACCGCGATCAGCAAGTACGCCGTGATGAGCCAGGTCCACGCGAACAAGGGCATCTTCATGAGCGTCATGCCCGGAGCGCGCATGTTCAGGATGGTGACGATGATGTTGATGGAGCCCATGATGGAGCTCGCACCCATGATGTGCATGGCAAAAATGCCGGCGTCCATGGACGGACCCATCTGCAAGGTCAAGGGCGCATAAAGCGTCCAACCGGCCGCGGGAGCCCCACCAGGCATGAAGAACGAACCGGCCAGCATGAGCGCTGCAGGAATGAGCAGCCAAAAGCTGAGGTTGTTCATGCGCGCAAAGGCCATGTCTGCCGCGCCAATTTGCAGCGGAATCATCCAGTTGGCAAAGCCCACAAAGGCCGGCATGATGGCGCCAAACACCATGATCAGGCCGTGCATGGTGGTCAACTGGTTGAACAACTGCGGGTTGACAAACTGCAATCCCGGCTGGAAGAGCTCGGCGCGGATCAGCAGGGCCAACACGCCGCCCAACATGAGCATGGCAAACGAGAACAACAGGTACATCGTGCCGATGTCCTTGTGGTTTGTGGCGAACAGCCAGCGGCGCCACCCATGGGGATGGTCGTGGGCGTGATCATGGTCATGCCCGTGTGCGGGATGGTCGAGAACGGCACTCATCGAATACTCCTTGACTGACAGGCAGGCTTATTTGCGGGCAGCAACCACTTCGGACGGCTGAACCACCTGTCCTGTCTTGTTGCTCCAGTTGTTCTTGGTGAAGGTGATCACGGCAGCGATTTCGGTGTCCGACAGCTGCTTCCACGACGGCATGGCGCCGTTGTTTTGCCCGTTCAGCAGCACTTTGATCTGCTTGGTCTTGTCGGCGTCCAACACCACGGCTGCGCCATCGATCGGCTTGATCGGGCCTGCGCCCTTGCCGCTGGCCTGGTGGCAGGCCGCGCAATTGGCCGCATAGACCTTCTCGCCACGGGCGACCAATTCTTCGAGTTTCCACTCTTTGTTCGGGTCATCGGCCTTGGCGGCCATTTCCTTTTTCTTGGTCTCGACCCACTTGGCGTAGTCCGCCTGGCTCAAGACCTTGACGTGGATGGGCATGTAAGCGTGCTCTTTGCCGCACAGCTCCACACACTGACCGTAAAAATCACCGGTTTTCTCGGCGCGGAACCAAGTGTCCCTCACAAAGCCAGGGATGGCGTCTTGCTTCACCCCAAAGGCCGGCACCATCCAAGCATGAATGACGTCGTTGGCCGTGGTGATGATGCGCACCTTGCGATCTACAGGCACCACCAGCGGGTTGTCCACTTTGAGGAGGTAGTCGTCCGTCGGGGTGGGCTTGCCTGAATCGGACATCAGGCGGTGGTTGAGGTCGAGGGTGGACAAAAAGTTGATGCCTTCGCCTTCGCCCTTGAGGTAGTCGTAGCCCCACTTCCACTGGTAGCCCGTGGCTTTGATGGTGAGGTCGGCATTGCTCGTGTCCTTTTGAGCCACCACGGTACGCGTGGCCATGGCACCCATGACGATCACGATCAGGAACGGCACCACCGTCCAAGCCACCTCCACGGTGACGCTCTCATGGAAGTTGGCCGGCTTGTGACCCACCGATTTGCGGTGCTTGAAGATGGAATAAAACATCACCCCAAACACGGCCACAAAAATCACGATGCAGACCACGAGCATGAAGTAATGAAGCGCGTGCTGCTGCTCGGCAATCTTGGTCACGGCCGGGTGCATGTCCAACTGTCGAACCGCCGGTCCGCCGGGCAAGTTGTTGACGGCCATCGCCGCCTGGCTGAGCAGCGCAGCTCCTGCGGCCAGGGCCGAGCGGGACAACATCTGCAAGGGGGCTCGCCCACGGGGCGAATGGGTAAAGGACATCGTCTTCATCGTCAGTGGTTTCAATCAGAAGATTCAGAGAATGGCTGGCATGCTAGGCGAAGGGCCTGACGCAGCTCTTGCGCCAAAGCGGCGCGCATGGAAGGCAGGACAGAGCGGCCCACGCGGATGCGCTGCCCTTGGCCAGACAACTCCACCAAGGAGCCGCGGCCGACGCTGGGCTCCACCGTCACCCATTCCGCACGAAACGTGGTCACGGTGGTGTGGCTGCCATGGGTTTGCTCCACGCAAAGCACCCGATTGCGCAATGTGAGAACGTCACCGTCGCCCACATGGCGGGCATAGATGAGCATGGCCACGCCCACGGCGGTCAGTTCCACCAAAGAGAACATCAGCACCACGGGCGCGCCCTGGGCCGCAAACGCCAAAGCGATCACCAACGACAGGCCGCAAAGGGCCGCATAGGCGCGAATCAGCTGTCCGGGCGTCAGCGCGCAGTTGCGCCGAAGCGTCCAACGGACCCCCGAGGCATCGTCCTGACGCCCCCAAGACATGCCCGGGCGCCACGGAGGCACCGGAGACAGCGCCGACCAAGGGGCGGGGGCAAGCGAAGCGGACATGGGCACGAGAGTGGCGCAGCAGGCGAAAAATGATTGGGATGGACGACCGTCAATCCACCGCGAATTCTAGCCCAGCCGCCGGGCCGTCCTCAGGAGGGGGGATCCGAGCGACGGCGGGCGCCACGAGCCAAGGCCCGCATGTCCTCCAGGGCGACGCTGGTGTGTGCGGCCACGGGCACCTTGGGTGGGGGCTTGAAGGCATGCCCGTAGATCACTTCAAAGGTCAGGGCCACCTTTGCGTCTGCACGGGTTCGGCCTGCTTCTTCCAGGGCGAGCTCAAGCCGCCGGCGCCAGCCTGGGGTCCGCAATCCTGAAAAGCGATCGCCCGCCGCATTGGCGCCCAGGCCACGCAGTTCAGCCATGGCGTCGGCGGCGCACGCCCACGTCAAGGTCAGCGTCTCCTGGTCCACCACCGGGTCCGCCAAGCCGGCTCGCCCCATCATGTCGCCCAAATCATGCATATCGACCAAAGGAGCTTGGGGGGGTCCCCAGCCTTCGCGCTGGTAAAGCGCTCGCAGTTCGGGCACCGTGCCCGGACCGAGGGTCGAAAACATGACAAAGCCGTCGATCGCCAGCGCCTGGTGCCAAGACCGAAAGATCGCCACCGGATCGGCTTGAAGGTGCAGCCCCATGTTGGACCAAATGAGGTCCGCCGATGCTGGGGCCACCCGCGTCGCGTCACAAACAGGAAGTGCAGCATGCGAAGCAGACGACCGGTCCGTGAGGTTGCCGGTGACGCGCATGGAGTTGACCCAACGGTCTCGCAGTTGCCGCCAGGTGCGGCCCCAACCGGATTCCCCCTGTCCTGCGACCGAGGGTCCCGAGGTTTGATCGGCCCGTTCAAGACGGTCGCGCCACCGGGCCAGGGCGATTTCATCGAGAGGGCGTCGCCCATGAGAGGGGGGCGAAGAAAGGGCATCCGAGCGCATCCAGCCAGTATATTGAGACGTGGATCGCACCAGACCTTTAAACCACGCTTCGTCTCCAGACTCACAGGCCCTCTCGAACGTCTCAAGGCTGTTGAGACTCTGGCCCTTTGGAGTGTCGAGACGGTCCTCGTCCGCAAGCTGGGCCAGCTTGTGTGAAGTCTGCAGGCAATGGTCGTCCTCGCGGATTTGTGCCGCGTGCAGACAATGGGGAGTGGGTGAGTTCAGCAGCCCCTGCCGGCCCCGCTGCCAGCGCTGTGCCGTGGCACTGGGTGGCAACGCGGGAGATCCTTCCCCCATTTCGCTTCCTTCACTGCGTCCTCTAATTTGCGAGGCTTGTTTACGCGACCCCCCGGGGTGGAGCCGCGTGGTTTGTGCGGTCCCCTATGCCTTTCCATGGGACCAGCTCATCGGCGCGTTCAAGTACCGCGAGCAATTGGACTTGGCCGGCCCACTGTCAGAAGTCCTGGCCGCTTCCGTGCGCGATGCGCATGTCCAGCGGGCTTCGGTGGGCCTGGCGATCGACCGCGTGATCCCGGTGCCCATGGCGGGTGAGCGTTTGGCCGAGCGGGGTTTCAACCAGGCTTGGGAGCTGGCGCGCCGGGTGGCCCAACATCTTGAGTGTCGCGCGCACCCCGGTCTGCTCGTGCGCACCGTGGCCGCAGCACCCCAGGCCAGCCTTCCCCGACAGGCGCGTTTGTCTCAGCTGCAGGGCGTCTTTGGTCTCGCGCGCGGTGCCCAATCGGCTCTGAAAGGTCAGCGTCTGGCCTTGGTCGATGACGTCCTGACCACCGGGGCCACCGCCCGGGCCGCCACCCAAGTGCTAAAACAGGCTGGGGCGGCCAGTGTCGAGGTCTGGACCTTGGCACGCACCGATGAGAGGCCATGGAGCCATACCAGGCCCTAGAAAGAAGTTGCTTACGACGCGCTACCCTTGCACCCCATGTTTCGAATCGTTCTCGTCCACCCCGAAATTCCACCCAACACCGGCAACGTGATTCGGCTGGCCGCCAACACGGGCTGCGAATTGCATCTCATCGAACCTTTGGGGTTTCGCATGGAAGACAAATTGTTGCGACGTGCCGGTCTGGACTATCACGAGACGGCTTGCGTCCAGCGGCACGCCTCGTGGGACGCCTTCCTGACCCAAGCGCAACCGGATCTCGCGCGCATGTTTGCCTTCACCACGCGAGGCTCGCGGCTCTTCAATGAGGTGGCTTGGTATGCGGGCGATTGGCTGGTGTTTGGCAGCGAAACCGCCGGATTGCCTGCCGATTTGCGAGATCGATTCCCTGCTGAGCAACGCGTGCGGCTGCCCATGCGCGAGGGGCAACGCAGCCTCAACCTCAGCAACGCCGTGTCGGTGGCCGTTTTTGAAGCTTGGCGGCAGGCAGGCTATGCCGGCGGAAGCTAGCGCCGTGCGGCCGTCGCGAGCGCTGGCCCATGCGCGCCAAAGCGATCACCACTCCGACCGGGCCCCTCTGGCCATGAGCACCGAGACGGCCTGCACGGCGCTCAGACGCCCTTCCAACACGTCGACCACCGCTTGGGTGATGGGCAACTCCACGCCCAGTTGCCGACCCCGCACCAGCAAAGTCGACGCGGTGTAGACCCCTTCGGCCACGTGTCCCAAAGCATCCAAGGTCTGCTGCAGGGTACGCCCATGGGCCAATGACAGGCCCACTTGGCGATTGCGCGACAAAGCGCCTGTGGCCGTCAACACCAAGTCCCCCAGACCTGACAGACCCATGAAGGTCTCGGCCTTGGCCCCCAGGGCCACGCCCAACCGGGTCATCTCTGCCAAGCCTCGAGTGATCAAGGCCGCGCGGGCATTCAGTCCTGGTGTGTGGGCGCCTGCCGGCCCTCGTTGTGACAAGCCGTCCAAAATGCCCGCGGCAATGGCCAGCACATTTTTCATGGCGCCCCCCACTTCGACCCCGGTGGGATCGTCGGAGGTGTAAATCCTCAAGGACTCACCATGAAAGGCTGTCACGGCTTTTTCGCACAGCGAGGGCTGCGCGCTGGCCACCACCAACGCGGTGGGCTGGCCTTGAGCGACTTCCTGGGCAAAACTCGGCCCCGACAAGACGCCGCAATGCATGTGGGGGCGCTCCAAAGCCGCAATTTCGTGGGCCAGAGCGCCCGTTCCCGCTTCAAGTCCTTTGCACAACCACAGCGCCGCGCCTTGCGGGGGCAAGCTGCGCAAGCGTTCACGCAATCCGCTGACTGGCGAGGCGATCACCCACAAGCCTTCGTCGCCTTGGCCATGGCTGTGGGCCTCTTGAAGGTCGGAAGTGACCCGCAAACCGGCGGGCCACCGCACCCCGGGGAGGTAGCGTTCGTTGGACCTCGCCAGCGCCATGGACCGGGCTTGGTGCACATCGCGCGCCCACAGCACCACGTCGTGACGTGCAGCAGCGCTGCACGCGATCGCTGTGCCCCAGGCACCGGCCCCGAGCACGGCAATCTTCATAACAGGTCAGTTGGCAGCCGATGAGGCATCCGCACCGTTGCCCTGCAGGCTGGCTTGCTGCTGTGCCTCAAACATCGCCTGGAAATTCACTTCCGTCAGCAAGATGGGCGGGAATCCTGCGCGGGTGCAAATGTCTGAGACGATCGCTCGCAGATAGGGGTAGATCATCTGCGGGCACACCACCCCCAGGATGGGACCCATTTGATCGTCGGGGATGTGGCGAATTTCAAAAATGCCGGCCTGTTTGGCTTCCACCAAAAACAGCACCTTGTCCTGCACCTTGGTGGTGACAGTGGCCGTCACACAAATTTCAAACACGCCGTCGGCAACGGGCTCAGCCGTCATGGCCAGATTGATATCAACCTGGGGCTGGGCTTGCTCGGCAAGGATCTGTGGCGAGTTGGGCTGCTCCAACGACAGGTCCTTGAGATAAATGCGCTGCAGTACAAAGACCGGTTCGTTGGCAGTGGTGTCAGACATGATGTGGGTTTTGCAAAAGATTAGCCGTTGAGCAGAGGCACCAAACCGCCGCGCTGATCGAGCGCGAACAAGTCATCGCAACCTCCGACGTGGGTGTCTCCCACGAAAATCTGCGGCACGGTACGGCGGCCCGTGATGCTCATCATGTGCTCTCGAGCCTCAGGGTCGAGGTCCACACGAATTTCTTCAATGTGCGTGACGCCGCGCTGCGTGAGCAGCGATTTGGCACGCTGGCAGTAGGGGCACACCTGGGTGGTGTACATCTTCACCGCTTGCATACAAAGCTCCTGTGCATATAAGGGTCAGGCAAGGGTCAGGCCGTGGCGCTGGAGGCCTTGTCCATCGGCAAATTGGCTTCGCGCCATGCCGTCAGGCCGCCGGCCAGCGAGGTGGCTTTTTCGTAACCCTTGGCCCGCAACAGCCCCGCCGCACGGCCGGCTCGGGCCCCCGACGGGCACACCAAAATGATGGGCAACGCCTTGTTGCTGGGAAGGTCCTTGGACGATTCGATCTGTCCAAAGGGAATGTTCTTGGATCCGCCAGCGTGCGCCGACGCAAACTCATTGGGCTCGCTCACGTCAATGAGGACGCCTTTTTCGCGATTGATGAGGCGAACCGCCTCGGCCACATTGACAGCGCCGGCCCCGGCGCCACCGCGCAGGTGCGGCCACAGCAACATGCCGCCCGACACACAGGCCATGGCAATGAGCAACCAATTGTCGAGAAGGAATTTCAACATGAGATCTAGCCGTCGACGAAGGGGAGGATTATAGAATTACGGGTTGTCCCTTGGGTTGTTGGGTATGTTCAAGCTCGTTCTCATTCGCCACGGCGAATCGGTCTGGAACCTGGAAAATCGTTTCACGGGCTGGACCGATGTTCCTTTGACCGCGACCGGCGTGCAGCAGGCCGTGCAGGCGGGACAACTGCTCAAAGCGTCCGATTTTGAGTTTGATGTGGCCTACACCTCCGTGCTCAAGCGCGCCGTGTGGACGCTGTGGCACTGTCTGGATGCCATGGACCGCACATGGGTGCCGGTTGTCCACGATTGGCGTCTCAATGAACGCCATTACGGCGCCTTGCAGGGGCTGAACAAATCGGACATGGCCCGGCAATACGGTGATGATCAGGTGCTTGTCTGGCGGCGCAGCTATGACACACCCCCTCCAGCGCTGGAGCCCACCGACGCACGCTGCGAACGCTCGGACCTTCGCTACGCCAAGCTGGCGGCCCACCAGGTCCCTTTGACGGAATGCCTCAAAGACACCGTTGCGCGGGTCTTGCCTTGCTGGCAACAGCACATCGCACCGGCCATCCTCAGCGGACAGCGGGTGCTGATTGCCGCGCACGGCAACAGCATTCGGGCCTTGGTGAAGTACCTGGATGGCATCTCAGACGCCGACATTGTGGGATTGAACATTCCCAACGGCATACCCTTGGTCTACGAGCTGGATTCAGCGCTCAAACCGCTGCGCAGCTACTACCTGGGTGACGCCGAAGCCGCCGCACGAGCGGCAGCGGCGGTGGCGAGTCAAGGCAAACGCTGAATTTGTCTCAAGCTGCCGCAGGCGACAGCGCAAATCCACTGTCTTGCTCGGCCATGCGCCGTGCAAAGTCGAGGTCGGCTTCGAAGCACGCGTGCAGTCGGTACAGCGTCTGCCCCTGACTCACCGGCGAGCCCAAACGCGCCATGAGGTCCACGCCGGCGCCTTCGACTTGAGGGGCGCCCGTCAGGCGTGCAATGCGAGCCAGGCGCAAGTTGTCAATGCCGCTGACCACGCCGCTTTGAGTGGCCACCACGTCGTGCACCAAAGGTCCGGGCAACACGGCCGTCTGTCGCCGTCCTTGCGCGTCCACGATGGCGTTCATGCGCTCCATCGCACGCCCTGACTCCAGAATGTCTCGAGCAATGCGCTCGCCATCGCCCCCTCTGACATCGGGGTCGAACTCGATCATGCGCGCCGCCAGCCGCAAGGCTTTTTGACGCAGGTCTTGCGGCGCAGCGGGGTCGTTGCGCAAGACCTGCATGACGTCTCGCGCTTCAAGCACGGGGCCGATGCCTCGGCCGATGGGTTGGCTGCCATCGGTAATCACCGCATCCAACTGCAAGCCCACACGGGCCGCCACATACTCAAACAAGCGCTTGAGCCGCTGGGCCGACTCCATGCTGCGCACCTTGGCCGATGGGCCCATGGGGATGTCCAAGACGAGGTGCGTGGAGCCAGCGGCCACCTTTTTGGAGAGGATGGAAGCCACCATTTGCCCCGGAGAGTCGATGCCCAAGGGGCGTTCCACCGAAATGAGGATGTCATCGGCAGGCGAGAGATCTGCCGTGCCGCCCCAAGCCAGACAGGCATGGGTGTCACGCGCAATTTGTTTCAGCCGCTCCAGCGGCAGCTCCACTTCGGCCAAGACGGCCATGGTGTCGGCCGTGCCGGCCGGCGAAGTGATCGCGCGGGACGATGTCTTCGGGCACAACATGCCATGGGCCGCCACGATGGGCACCACGATCATGGAGGTGCGATTGCCCGGAATGCCGCCAATGCAGTGCTTGTCCACCACCGGCCCGGAGCCCACTTCATGCTGCCAGTCAATGCGCTGCCCCACGGCGATCATGGCCTCGGTGAGATGCCACACCTCATCGCGGTCGAGCTCGTATTGGTGCGTGGCCACCACAAAAGCTGCCAGTTCGATCTTGGAGTAACGCGCCGCCGCAATGTCGCGCACCAGGGATTTCATGTCCTCCCGGTCCAGACGCTCACCGTTGATCTTTCTGTGCAGCGCGGGCAGTGACGCGGGCGGCTCTGCATGCTCCACAGTGGCCGGATGCCCCGGGGCCACCTTCAATCGCGCAAAAGCATCCTCGCTCAGCCCGAGTTCTCTGGGCTCCACAATGCCCGCATCGTCCACCACATTGAGCACCGCCACGATGGTGTAGCCGTTGGCACGGACTTGAACTTTGGCCAAGGCCTGGAATCCTTCGGCGCGCACCACGGGGCAATCGCGGTGCAAAAACACGACGTTTTCGCGCCAGGTGTCGATGCCCACACGGCGAATGGCCAAGGTGGAAGCGTTCATGACAAGGCGTCCTCAATCTCCTGACGCAGGCGTTGGGCCAGCGCCCGACGTTCGGCATGGGCTGTGGCGTGCGCCGCCAGAAAGTGCAATGTCACCACCATGTCTTGTGCCATGGCAATGCGCCACAGGCTTTGTGCCAGGGTGGTTTCACCCAGGTATTGCGCCGCCTCACTGACCGGCTGATGGGCATCCGAAAAACGCAAGGCCACGGGCTGGATCGGTGTGGCGGTGGCCACAGCAGATTGCAACAAATTGGCATGGAAGGGCAACAGTCGGTGGCCATCGGCCGTCGTGCCTTCAGGAAACACCGCCACCGTTTGACCTTGGCTCAGGGCCTCGGCCATCAGGTGAACCACCCGCATCGCATCTCGAGCACGTTCGCGTTCGATGTAAAGCGTACCGCCCGCGTCCACCAATCGCCCAATCAGTGGCCAGTGCCGCACCTGCGCCTTGGAGACAAATCGGGCCTGCGGACACACCGCGTGCAGCGCCATGATGTCCAGCCACGACACGTGATTGGCCACCATCAACGTGGGCCCCGGATGCGCCTGGCCGTGCACCCGCAAGGTCAACCCCAAAAGGCGTAGCGTCTTGGCGCTCCACCACTGAATGCGTGCATGCCGTTGCGCGGGGGCCAGTTGGGCAAAGGTCACCCACACCACCCACAAGCCGTGCAGGCCATGCAGGACCACAGCGGTCAGTCTCCAAGCCGCCCGCAGTTTGCGGCGCCACGATGACATCAGACCTCCACGCGGTGCCCCTTGCACCTCAAGCGGCTTGATAAGCCACCGTTCCAGCCACCAAAGTCGCTTTCACCTGCCCCGGCATGCAGGTGCCCCCATGAGAGAACGCAAACGGGGTGTGCTTGCCCTGATGTCGCTGTCGGTGAGGTGCAAGGAATTGATGCTGACATCGGCCGTCACCGGCAGACCCTCGGCCTTGGCCGCACGCACCAAATCCACGCCAGCGGCACTGGAGATGCGACACAGGTGCACCCGCGCACCCGTGCCACGCATGAGCTCAAAAATGGTGTGCAAGGCCACGGTTTCGGCCGCAGTGGGAACACCCGACAGCCCCAGGCGGGTGGCCACCGCGCCGCTGGCCGCCACACCTCGCCCGAGCCAGCGCTCCTGAGGTCGCAGCCACACGGTGTAGCCATACGTGGCCGCGTATTGCAGCGCGCGCATGAGCACCGTCGTATCGGCGATGCCCACTTCGGCCTGCGAAAATCCCACGCAGCCGGCCTCGGTCAGCTCGGCCATTTCGGTCAGAGCGTCGCCTTGCAAGCCACGGGTCAAGGCCCCCAGAGGAAACAAGCGGCACAGGCCCAGCTTTCGAGCGCGGAATTTCAACATCTCCACCAGCCCCGGCTCATCGAGCGTCGGGTCGGTGTCTGGCGGACACACCAAGCTGGTCACTCCCCCCACAGCGGCGGCGTGCAGTTCGCTCTCCAGGTAGCCCTGCTGTTCGTGTCCTGGCTCTCGCAGGCGGGCGGCCAAATCCACCAGGCCAGGCATGACGATGCGCCCGGCCGCGTCGATCACGCGAGAGGCTTCGAAATCTGCGCTGATGCGGCCGATCGACACGATGCGGCCCGAGGCGATGGCCACATCCGCCTTTTCGTCACGCCCTGAGGCCGGATCGATCACCCTGCCGTTTCGAACGATGATGTTCATGCCGAATTCCCCGCAATGATGGACATGACCGCCATGCGCACGGCAATGCCAAAGGTCACCTGAGGAAGAATCACGCTCTGTGTCCCATCGGCCACCGCAGAGTCAATTTCCACCCCGCGGTTGATGGGTCCTGGATGCATGACGATCGCGTCGGGCTTGGCGAGAGCCAACTTCTCTGGGGTGAGCCCCCACGATTTGGCGAACTCGCCGGAGCTGGGCAGCATGGCCCCACTCATGCGCTCGTTTTGCAAGCGCAAGGTGATGATCACATCGGCGTCGCGGATGCCCTCGGACATGTCGTGACACACACGCACGCCCATGTCCCTCAAGTCGCCAGGCACCAAGGTCTTCGGGCCCACCGCACGGATCTCTGGCACGCCCAGCGTGGTCAGGGCGTGGATGTCCGAACGGGCCACCCGGGAGTGCACGATGTCTCCGACGATGGCCACCGTCAAATCCTGGAAGCGTGGCTTGTAGTGGCGAATGGTGTACATGTCCAGCAAGCCCTGGGTGGGGTGGGCATGGCGGCCATCCCCCGCGTTGACCACATGCACATGGGGCGCGCAGTGTTGGGCAATCAGGTAGGGAGCTCCGCTTTCACTGTGTCGCACCACAAACATGTCGGCCTGCATGGCCGAGAGGTTGGCGATGGTGTCCAACAAACTCTCGCCCTTGGCGGTGGACGAGCGCGCAATGTCCAGATTGAGCACGTCGGCTGACAAGCGCTTGGCCGCGATCTCAAACGTGGTGCGCGTGCGCGTGGAGTTTTCAAAAAAAAGGTTGAACACGCTTTTGCCGCGCAGCAGTGGCACTTTCTTGACGTCGCGGTCGCTCACCGACAAAAAGGTGCTGGCGGTATCCAGAATCTGGGTGACCACCTCACGGGGCAATCCTTCAATGGACAGCAAGTGAATCAGCTCGCCGTGCGCATTGAGCTGGGGGTTTCGGCGCATCAGCATCAGGCCCGTTCCTCCACCTTGAATGTGAATGCCCCCTGGGCATCTCGCTCCAGGGACAAGCGTTGTGACTTGGGCAGCACCACGCGCGCGGCGGCCACTGCCGCTTCAATGGGCAGCTCGCGACCCCCGCGGTCCACCAAGACCGCCAAGGTGACGCTTTGAGGACGGCCAAAGTCATAGAGCTCATTGAGCGCTGCGCGGATGGTTCGCCCGGTGAAGAGCACGTCATCGACCAACACCACACGCCGGCCCTCCACCTCAAAAGGCAGGTCGGTCACGTCGGTCGCGCGAGACAGCCCCCGCTCGCCAAAATCATCGCGGTGCAAAGTGCTCGAGATCACGCCGGGCCGACCCGGATGCCCCAAGTCTTTGTGCAAGCGCTCTGCGAGCCAAGCTCCACCCGACCATATCCCCACCAACACCGCTTCTTCGGTCAGCAGGGGGCGTATCCCTTGGAGAAGTTCGCCGTAAAGAGCCTCGGCGTCAAGCGACAGCAGCATGGGCAAGCGTCCTGAGAAATTGATCGAGGATGATGGCCGCGGCAGCAGCGTCGGCATCGTCGGCCCCCTGCGACAGGGCTTCGGTGGTGGAGTACCTCTCATCCACCTCGTGCACAGGGATCCGAAACCGGGCTTGCAATTGACGCCCAAACCGTTGGGCACGGCGCGTGTTTTCGTGCGCGGCCCCATCGGGGTGGTAGGGCACGCCCACCACCAGCGCGTTGGGCTGCCACTCCCGCAGCAGCTGGCCGATGGCCTCGAACCGGGCCTCCCCTTGGGCGCTCAGCGTTTTCAGCGCTTTCGCTTGCCGCAACAGGGTGTTGCCCACGGCCACCCCGACCCGCTTGTGGCCAAAATCCAAGGCCAAAAAACTCTGCGGGGGCGAGCCCTCAGGCATGACCGGCCTCCTAGCTGAGCATCAGCGGGTCAAATCCCAGCAAAGACAGCGCGCGTTCATAGCGCTGCTCCACCGGGGTGTCAAAAATGATGGCGGGGTCGGCATCCACCGTGAGCCAGCCATTGCGGCCAATTTCCTCCTCGAGCTGCCCTGCGCTCCAGCCGCTGTAGCCCAGCGTCACCAGCATGCGGCGGGGCCCAGAGCCGTTGGAAATGGCTTCCAGCACATCGCGACTCGTGGTCATTTCAAGGCCGCCGCCCGGAATGCGCAAAGTCGAGTTGAAGGGCCCTTCTTCCAGGCCGATCTTTTCGTGCAGCACGAAACCGCGTTCGGTCTGTACCGGCCCCCCAAAATAAACGGGTTGCTCTTGCAGGTCTTGACGGCCCAGCGGCAACTCCACCTTCTCAAACAGGCCTTTGACGGTGATGTTGATGGGCCGGTTGATCACCAACCCCAAAGCGCCCTTGGGCGTGTGCTCGCACATGTAGACCACGGTGCGGGCAAAGTGATCGTCCAACATGCCCGGCATGGCGATCAGGAACTGGTTGGTAAAGTTGATCGGATCGCCGGACGACATGCCAGGATTCTATTCCCGCGAGACAATCCCGCACATGCCCTCCACCGCCCAGAAACAAATTTCCGCGTCTCCCCGCAGCCTGGATCGGGCCCTCGTCTGGCTGCGGCGTGATTTGCGCTGCTACGACCATGCGGCGCTCCATCAGGCCCTGCGTTCGGCGCGCCAGGTCTGGTGTGCCTTTGTTTTTGACAGCGACTTGCTGGCACCGCTGCCCCGGCGGGACCGGCGGGTGGAGTTCATCCGGGAGTCCTTGGTCGGCTTGAACGACGACCTTCGGCGTCTGGGTCAGGCGCGCGGAGTGGCGGGCGCTGGCCTGGTGGTTCGGCACGGGGTGGCCGCTGAGGAACTCCCACGGCTGGCGGCTCAATGGGGTGTGCAGGCGGTCTATGCGAGCCACGACGATGACCCCTATGCCCTTGCGCGCGACGCCAAAGTGCGAGGTGCGCTGGCCGAGCTCGGCGTGGCCTTTCACACCGTCAAAGACCATGTCATCTTCGAGCGCTCCGAAGTCATGACCGCTGGGGGCACGCCCTATGGCGTCTTCACGCCTTACAAGAACGCCTGGCTCAAACGGTTGAACGACACGCACGTGCAAGCGCTGGAAGTGGGGGCGTTGGCGGACGCCCTGGCGGCGGTGCCTGAAGGACATTCGGGGGTGCCCACCTTGAAAGACTTGGGTTTTGAGCCCAGCAATTTGGCGTCTTTGCCGTTGCCCACGGGCACCTTGGGGGGCTTGTCCTTGCTGGAAGACTTCCTCTTGGAGCGGGTTGACGCTTATGACCGAGCGCGGGACTTCCCTGCGGTCAAAGGGCCCAGCTATCTGAGCACCCACCTGCGATTCGGGACCGTCTCCATCCGCCACCTGGTGCGTGAAGCCTGGGCTCGAGCCCGGGCAGGATCGCGCGGGGCCGAAGTCTGGCTGTCGGAGTTGATTTGGAGAGACTTCTATCACCAGGTGCTCCACCACCACCCCCACGTGGTGAGCCAGGCCTTTCGAGCGGAATACGACCGGATTCGCTGGGAGCATGGCAAGCCTGCGCAGACCCTGTTCCAGGCCTGGTGTGAGGGCCAGACCGGATACCCGCTGGTCGATGCCGCCATGCTGCAGTTGAATCAAACGGGCTATATGCACAACCGGCTGCGCATGGTGGTGGCCAGCTTTCTGACCAAAGACCTGGGGTTGGATTGGCGCTGGGGCGAACGCTATTTTGCGCAAACGCTCAACGACTTTGACCTTGCCGCCAATAACGGCGGTTGGCAATGGGCTTCCTCCAGCGGCTGTGATGCACAGCCGTGGTTTCGCATCTTCAACCCCACCACGCAAAGCGAAAAGTTCGACCCCCAAGGCCGATTCATTCGACGCTATTTGCCGCAGCTGGGCCAACTGCCCGACAAACTCATCCACGCGCCCTGGACGGCACGCCCGGTCGATCTCGAGGCCGCTGCTTTGAAACTGGGGGTGGACTACCCCTTGCCCATCGTCTCCCACGACGAAGCGCGTCAAAAGACGCTGTTGCGCTACGGCGTGGTCAAAAAGACAGTGCCTTAAACCGGCACCATCTCAAAATCTTCTTTGCGGGCTCCGCATTCGGGACAAGTCCAGTTCATGGGCACTTGCGCCCAGGGAGTTCCAGCCGGAATGCCGTGCTCCGGATCACCGGCCGCCTCGTCATAAATCCAGCCGCAGATCAAGCACATCCAAGTTTGGGGTTCTGTCACGATCTCAGTGGGTGGGTCACTACAATGAGGGCGATTGTACCGACCGACCACCTCACGGTAAGACCGAAGCCCGCCTGGAACCCCGATGAACACCGATTTGCCCTCCATGGACGGCCCCGCACCCGCTGCAGAACCTTCGGCGCCTGCCTGCGTGATGACCTTCAACGTCAACGACCCCAGTGGAGCCGGCGGGCTGGCCGGCGATGTGGCCACCATCGCCGCCATGGGTGCGCACCCCTTGAGCGTGATCACCTCCATCCTCATGCGCGACACCGCTGAGATCTTTGATCACCTGCCCATGGACGAAGAAGCGGTGGTCGAGCAAGCACGCACCATCCTGGAAGACGTTTCCATCTCCGGATGGAAAGTGGGCTTTCTGGGTTCAGCCGACACCGTGGCGGCCGTGGCCGAGGTGCTGTCCGATTACACCGAAGTGCCCCTGGTGGCTTACATGCCCGATTTGAGCTGGCTCGAAGAAGACCAGCTTCAACCCTATTTGGAGGCCTACCGGGAGCTCATTCTTCCTGCGGCAGAGATTCTGGTGGGCAACCGCAAGACCCTGTGCGACCTGCTGCTGCCAGACTGGGACAACGAGCGCCCTCCTTCGCCCCGCGAACTTGCGGTGGCAGCGGGAGAGCGTGGCACACGTTATGTGTTGGTCACAGGCATCGTGCTGCCCTCCAAGGGGGCGCAGCAACAGATCGACAACGTCTTGGCATCGCCGCAAGGGGCTTTGGCTGGGGAAAAGTTTGAGCGCTTTGACGCTTCATTTGTCGGGGCGGGCGACACTTTGTCCTCGGCCCTGGCTGCTTTGCTGGCCGCTGGCGCCGAACTTCAAGCTGCAGTGGGCGAGGCCCTGACCTTCCTGGATCAAAGTTTGGATGCCGGGTTCCGTCCGGGCATGGGCAATATCGTGCCCGATCGATTTTTCTGGGCCTTGCCCCCCACAGAAGGACCGTCAGAGTCGCCCGCAGGGAGCGACGATTCTGGCGGCCCAGATTCCACAGAACCCCCCCAAGGAGTTTCACGCCGTGTCCACTAATGACGCCCTGTTCGCCCGTGCCCAACAGGTGATTCCAGGCGGGGTCAACTCCCCTGTGCGCGCGTTTCGCGCCGTCGGCGGAACGCCTCGGTTCATTCAGCGTGCCCAAGGCAGTGCCATGTGGGACGCAGAGGGTCGCCGCTACATCGACTACATCGGCTCTTGGGGCCCAATGATTCTTGGACACGGCCACCCAGCGGTCGTCGAAGCGGTGTCGCGCGCCGTGAGCGAAGGCTTCAGCTTTGGCGCTCCCACAGAGCGTGAAATCGAATTGGCCGAGGCCATCATTGGGCTCGTGCCCAGCGTGGAGCAGGTCCGGCTGGTGTCCAGCGGCACCGAAGCCGGCATGAGCGCGCTGCGCCTGGCGCGCGGGGCCACGGGACGCTCCAAGATCATCAAGTTCGAGGGCTGCTACCACGGCCATGCCGACGCCTTGCTGGTGAAAGCCGGATCGGGATTGGCCACCTTTGGTCACCCCACCAGTGCCGGTGTCCCTCCCGAAGTGGTGCAGCACACCCTCGTCTTGGAATACAACCACGTGGGTCAACTCGAAGAAGCCTTCGCCTCACACGGCAAAGACATCGCCTGCGTGATGGTCGAGCCCATCGCCGGCAACATGAACTTTGTGCGCTCGAGCGTGCCCTTCATGACCCGTCTGCGCGAGCTGTGCACGCAACACGGGGCCTTGCTGGTCTTTGACGAAGTGATGACCGGGTTCAGGGTGGCCCTGGGCGGTGCGCAAAGTGTTTACGCGCGTCTGATTCCTGGCTTTCAGCCCGACATGAGCGTGTTTGGCAAGGTCATTGGCGGGGGCATGCCTTTGGCGGCCTTTGGCGGCAGCAAAGCAGTCATGAGTCAACTTGCGCCGCTCGGCCCGGTGTACCAGGCCGGCACGCTCAGCGGCAACCCGGTGGCCACGGCCTGCGGTTTGGCCACCTTGAAAGAGATTGCCAAGCCCGGATTCTTTGAGTCGCTGAGCGCCAAAACAACGGCCTTGGTGCAGGGCCTGACCCAAGTGGCGCAAGATGCGGGTGTCCCATTTTGTGGAGATTCACAAGGCGGCATGTTCGGCTTCTTTTTCCATCCCACCTTGCCGCAGAACTACGCGACGGTGATGGCCACCGACAAAGACCGCTTCAATCGATTCTTCCACGGCATGCTCAACCGGGGCGTGTACTTGGCGCCTGCCCTGTACGAGGCCGGATTTGTCAGTGCCGCACACAGCGACGAAGACATCGCCCTGACCTTGGATGCCGCCCGACACGCTTTGCGCGACTGAACCTCACATGCACCTTCACATCCTCGGTATTTGTGGCACGTTCATGGGCGGCCTGGCCGCGCTCGCTCGCGAGGCGGGTCACCGGGTGACCGGCTGCGACGCCAATGTCTACCCACCTATGAGCGATCAATTGCGCGCCCTGGGCATCGAACTGATCGAAGGGTTCTCCGCCGACCAATTGGCCCTGCAACCCGATGTCTTTGTGGTGGGCAATGTGGTCTCTCGCGGCAACCCGTTGATGGAAGCGATTTTGGACGCGGGCGTTCGCTACACCAGCGGCCCGCAATGGTTGGCCGACCACGTGCTCCATGGACGTCATGTGCTGGCGGTGGCCGGCACTCACGGCAAGACCGGCACCACCTCCATGTTGACCTGGATCCTGGAGGCCGCGGGCCTTCAACCCGGCTTTTTGGTGGGAGGGGTTCCGCTGAATTTCGGCATTTCTGCGCGTCTGGGACAAGGCGATTGCTTTGTCATTGAAGCCGACGAGTACGACACGGCCCTGTTTGACAAACGCAGCAAATTTGTCCACTACCGCCCCCGCACGGCCATCCTTAACAACTTGGAACATGACCACGCCGACATCTTCCCGGAGTTGGCGGCGATTGAAACCCAGTTTCATCACCTGGTGCGCACGGTGCCCGCCAGTGGCCGCTTGGTGGTCAACGCGCGCGACGAGGCCTTGCAACGGGTCTTGCAGCGCGGTTGCTGGAGCCAGGTGCAGCGCTTTGGCACCCGGCGCGAG
>RFSP01000051.1 GCA_009923895.1 Betaproteobacteria bacterium
AGCCAGGTCACGGCCAGCAAGGGCAGCCACCAAGCCCAGGTGAGGGGGTAGGCCAGCGTATGGGCTGCACCGACACACACGGCCAAGAACAGCTCGCGCCCGCTCACGGATGCGGCCGTCCATGGACCAGGGGTGGGTGGTGCCGCGGCCAAAGTCAGGGTCCTGGGGACGCGGAAGAGGCCTCGCCGTCTTCCTTGGGCAAGCGCACCACCCGGTACCAGCGCACCGCGCCGCCGCGCGCCCACATGACGGTAAAGCGCCAGCCTTGCAACTCCACCGACTCACCTCGGCGAGGCACTCGACCCAGCCGGTCGGACAACAGCCCGCCAATGGTGTCAAACTCGTCATCAGAACAGCGCAGCCCCAAGGCTTCGTTCACGGCCGACACGCTGGCATCCCCCGCCACCCGCAAGGTGCCATCGGCCAAGGTGTAGACGCTGGCCTGCGCGTCAGACTCATCAAACTCGTCCTCAATTTCGCCCACGATTTCTTCCAGCACATCTTCGATGGTGATGAGCCCGGCGGTGTTGCCAAATTCGTCAATGACGATGGCCAGGTGGTTGCGGTTGGAGCGAAAGTCTCTGAGCAGCTCGTTCAAACGCTTGCTCTCGGGCACAAAGACCGCCGGTCGCAACAGTGTGCGCAGATGCAGTTCGGGCGCGCGTTGGACCTTCAACAAATCCTTGGCCATGAGAATGCCCACGATGTGGTCTCGCGACCCTTCGATGACGGGGAACCGCGAGTGCGCGGTGTCGATCACCACGCCCAGCAGCTCCTCGTACGGCGCTCGGATATCCAGCACATCCATTCGGGGGGCGGCCACCATCACATCTCCGGCCGTCAAGTCGGCCAGTCGAAGCACGCCCTCCAGCATGGCCCGAGACTCGGGCTCGATCAGGTGGCGGTCTTCGGCCTGGGCCAAGGCCTCGATCAATTCATCGCGAGAATCCAGGCCTGGCGAGACAAATTCCAGAAATCGATCCCAGAGCGTCCTCTTGGCATTGGGGGGGTCCGAGACGCGGCGAGGCGCGCGATCGAGGTCGCGCTCGGACTTGGAAGATTGCGGATCTGACACAGCTTGTGCCGGAAGTGACGATACCGGCGAGAATACCCGACCTGCTTGACGGGCGCCTTTCCTTGAAGGACAGTCGATCCGCCCTCAGATGCTTCCCAACTCTTTTTGACGATCTTGCTGTCATGGCTCTCATTCCTGCCACCATCCTGACCGGCTTTCTTGGCTCCGGCAAAACCACCCTTCTCAAGCGCGTGCTCAGCGAGGCCCACGGCCAAAAGATCGCTGTCATCGAAAACGAGTTTGGCGAGGAAAATATCGACAACGACATCCTCGTGACGGAGACCCAAGAGCAAGTCATTCAAATGAGCAATGGCTGCGTGTGCTGCACCATCCGCGAAGACTTGCGCACCACCTTGTCTGACCTGGCCGCGCGCCGACGCAAAGGCGAGCTGAACTTCGAGCGCGTGGTCATCGAGACCACCGGTCTGGCCGACCCCGGCCCCGTGGCACAAACCTTCTTCATGGACGACGAGGTCGCAGAAAGCTATTTGCTCGACTCCATCGTCACCCTGGTAGACGCCAAGCACGCCGACCAACAGCTCGACACCCGCCAGGAAGCGCGGCGCCAGATCGGCTTTGCCGACCAGATTTTCATCAGCAAGACGGACCTGGTGGACGAGGCGCATGTGCAGGCCCTGAGCCATCGCATGAAGCACATGAATCCCCGTGCGCCTCAAAAGAAGGTGCACTTTGGCGATGTGAAGATTTCTGAAGTGTTCGATCTCAAGGGCTTCAATCTCAATGCCAAGCTCGAGATCGACCCTGAGTTTCTCAATGCCCAGGACGACCATGGGCACAGCCACGACCATGACCATGACCATGGGCACGATCACCACCACGATCACGATCATGCGCATGGTGAGCATTGCGACCACCCGCATCACCACCACCACGACGATGACGTGAAATCGTTTGTGTTTCGATCCGATCGGGCCTTCAACCCCGCCAAACTGGAGGATTTCCTCGGTGCCATCGTGCAGGTCTACGGGCCCAAGATGCTGCGCTACAAAGGGGTGCTCTATATGAAGGGCAGCGATCGCAAGGTCATTTTTCAGGGCGTGCACCAGCTCATGGGCAGTGATTTGGGGCCCAAATGGATGCCCGGCGAAAAGAAGCAAAACAAGATGGTCTTCATTGGGATCGATCTGCCCAAAGACGTGCTGCTCCAAGGGCTGGAGCAATGCCTGAGCTGAGGTTGGCGGGTCTCGCGACCCTTCTTGAGCCTGCCCATGGACCGGGGCGTCCGACCCTCGCTACAATCCGCGCGCCCGTTAAATCCCTTCGGGCGGCCTAACCCCCGCCCGATTCCGCCAGGAGTCGACCGTTGAGCAAGTCGTCCGTCAAGACCCCCAAAAAGGCCGCCAAGGCCGGTCGATCCACGGCCCCGGCCCGTAAGCCCACAGCCAAGCCCGCAGCCAAGCCTGCGCCCAAAGCCGCAGCCAAGGCGCCGCCCAAGAAAGCAGCCAAAACGGCGGCCAAGGCGGTGAAGGCCCCTGTCAAGCCTGCAGCCAAGCCCAAAAGCGCCAAGACTCCGAGCGCCGCTCGACCCAAGACGGTGGTCAAAGCGACACCCAAAACAACGACGAAGGCGGCTGCAAAGCCCGCTGCGAAGCCTGCTGCGAAGCCTGCAAAGAAGGCGGCTCCTAAAGCGGCTCCTAAATCAACCCCCAAGGCGACCCCTAAAGCGTCCCCTAAAGCAACCCCTAAGGCAACCCCCAAGGCAACCCTCAAGGCGCCTCCTAAGCCCACGCTCAAGCCTGCCCCTAAGCCTGCCCCTAAGGCCCCTCCTGCCAAGGCCGCTACTAAAGCCTCGGCCAAGGAGTCTGCCAAGCCCAAGGTGGCCGCGCCTACTCTTCCACCTGCCCCGTCGACTGCGGCCGCCCATCGGTTCGCCGACCGCTTCGGCCCGGCAAAAACCCCCTCTAGAAAGCTTCCCGAACCGATGGAGTCCCCCAAGACCACTGCCAAAGCAGATCCCAAGCTGGTCAACGCCTGGAAAAAGAAGGCCGGCCGCGACCTGACCGAGGCCGAGCTGCTCGCCATGCCCGAGAGCGAGTACATGAATGACCACCAGCTGGAATTCTTCCGTCATCGGCTGATCGCCCAAAAAGACGACCTGTTGTCCAATGCAGGTGAGACCACCGAACACTTGAGGGAAGAAACCTCCATCGTGCCCGACCCTGCCGACCGGGCCACCATCGAAGAAGAGCATGCGCTTGAATTGCGCACACGAGACCGTGAGCGCAAGCTGCTGAAAAAGATCATGCAGGCGCTTGCAAGCATTGACAGCGGTGATTACGGTTTTTGTGATGAAACCGGTGAGCCCATCGGCCTGCCCCGGCTTTTGGCCCGACCCACCGCCACCTTGTCGCTCGAGGCGCAACAACGGCGAGAGCTCAAGCAAAAGATGTTCGGGGATTGACCTCCCCGCCAGGAGTTGCGCGCCATGACCGACCTGTCTGCCGATTTCAAAGCCCTCGCCGAATATCGCCCCACCCACAAGGTCCGGTTTGTCACGGCAGCCAGCCTCTTTGATGGCCACGATGCGGCCATCAACATCATGCGACGCATTTTGCAGAGCATGGGCGCTGAGGTCATCCACTTGGGGCACAACCGATCGGTCGATGAAGTGGTCACGGCGGCCCTTCAAGAAGACGCCCATGGCATCGCGCTGAGCAGCTACCAGGGGGGCCACGTCGAGTACTTCAAGTACATGGTGGACCTCTTGCGCAGCCGAGGCGGAGAGCACATCCAGGTGTTTGGTGGCGGCGGCGGGGTCATTGTGCCGGCCGAGATCCGCGAACTGCATGACTACGGAGTGGGGCGCATCTACAGTCCCGAAGACGGCCAACGCATGGGTTTGCAGGGCATGATTGGCGAAATGCTCATGCGCTGCGACCGCGGGTTGACTGCTCATGCGCCCAAAGAGATGTCGGCCCTGCAAGGGCATACCGATGCCGCATGGCGCGCTTTGGCCCAGACCATCACCGCGCTTGAAAATGGCCAAGCCGACCCTGCTTTCAAGGCCGCTCTGACCCAATATGCCGCGCGGGTTCACACCCCGGTGATCGGCATCACGGGCACCGGCGGGGCCGGCAAGTCCAGCCTCACCGACGAACTCATCCGCCGTTTGCGGCTTGATCAGGCCGATGCGCTGCGGGTGGCGCTCATCAGCATCGACCCTTCACGCCGCAAGAGCGGCGGAGCGCTGTTGGGCGACCGCATCCGCATGAACGCCATTGGCCCTTGGCAGCAGGGTCCACGCGTGTACATGCGCAGCCTGGCCACCCGCGATTTCGGCAGTGAAATCAGTCAAGCCCTGCCCGATGTGGTGGCGGCCTGCAAAGCAGCCGGCTTTGATCTCATCATTGTCGAGACCTCTGGCATCGGCCAAGGCGATGCGGCCATCGTGCCTCTGGTGGATGTGCCCTTGTACGTCATGACTCCCGAATTCGGTGCCGCCAGCCAACTCGAGAAGATCGACATGCTGGACTTTGCAGAGTTTGTGGCCATCAACAAATTCGACCGCAAAGGCGCACTCGATGCGTGGCGCGACGTGGCCAAGCAAGTTCAGCGCAATCGAGAGGCGTGGACATCTCCGACCGAAGACATGCCGGTCTTCGGCACCATGGCCAGCCGCTTCAATGACGACGGCGTGACCGCCCTGTACCAAGCCCTCAAGCCGCGCCTCATCGAGCTGGGCCTGCCTCTGAAGGAGGGCGTTTTGCCGCGGGTGAGCACCCGCCACAGCAGCCATCAAAGCACCATCGTGCCCGGCGCTCGCGTGCGCTATTTGGCTGACATTGCCGACACGGTGCGCGCTTACAAGCGTCATGCGCGCGCACAGTCTCGCATTGCCCGCGAGGTGCAACAGCTGCGGGCCAGCGCCGACATGCTGCACACCAACAAACCCGAGCGGCACCGCGCTCGCGAGGCCGTGATTGACTTGGCCGTGCAACGCGAAGAGCTCCTCGATGCCCATTCGCGCAAGCTGCTGGCGCAGTGGCCCGACATGCAAAAAGCCTATGCGGGCGATGAATATGTGGTCAAGATTCGCGACAAAGAAGTCCGCACGGCATTGACCCACACCACCTTGTCGGGCAACAAGATTCGCAAAGTCGCGCTGCCCTCCTATGAATGTCATGGAGAGCTGCTCAAGTGGCTCTTGCTGGAGAACGTTCCCGGCTCCTTCCCCTACACCGCCGGCACCTTTGCCTTCAAGCGCGAAAACGAAGACCCCACCCGCATGTTTGCGGGCGAGGGAGATGCTTTCCGCACCAACCGGCGCTTCAAGCTGCTGTCTGAAGGCATGCCCGCCAAGCGGCTGTCCACCGCGTTTGACTCTGTCACGCTGTACGGCAACGACCCCGACCTGCGTCCCGACATCTACGGCAAAGTCGGCAATTCGGGCGTGTCGATCGCCACGCTCGACGACCTCAAGGTTCTGTACTCGGGATTCGACCTGACCCACCCCAGCACGTCGGTGAGCATGACCATCAATGGGCCCGCGCCCAGCATCCTGGCCATGTTCATGAACACGGCCATCGATCAGAACCTCGACAAATTCAAAGCCGACAATGGGCGTGAGCCCACGCGAGATGAGGCGCAAAAGATTCGAGCCTGGACGCTGGCCAATGTGCGCGGCACCGTGCAGGCCGACATCCTCAAAGAAGACCAGGGCCAAAACACTTGCATCTTCTCCACCGAGTTCAGCCTCAAGGTCATGGGCGACATCGCCGAGTGGTTCGTGCAGCACGATGTGCGCAATTTCTACTCGGTGTCGATTTCGGGCTATCACATTGCTGAAGCCGGGGCCAACCCCATCAGCCAGCTGGCGTTCACGCTCAGCAACGGGTTCACCTTCGTCGAAGCCTACCTCGCCCGGGGCATGCACATTGACGACTTTGCCCCCAACCTGAGCTTCTTCTTCAGCAACGGCATGGACCCCGAGTACACGGTGCTCGGCCGCGTGGCGCGTCGCATCTGGTCCACCGCCATGCGCGACCGCTATGGCGCCAACGAGCGCTCGCAAAAGCTCAAGTACCACATCCAGACCAGCGGCCGCAGCCTGCACGCGCAGGAGATCGACTTCAACGACATTCGCACCACCTTGCAGGCGCTGATTGCCGTGTACGACAACTGCAACTCGCTGCACACCAACGCTTACGACGAAGCCATCACCACGCCCACCGAAGAAAGTGTGCGTCGCGCCATGGCCATCCAGCTCATCATCAACCGCGAGTGGGGCCTGGCCAAGAACGAAAACCCCAGCCAAGGCGCCTTCATCATCGATGAGCTCACCGAGCTGGTTGAAGAAGCCGTCCTCAGTGAGTTTGAGCGGATTGCCGAGCGGGGTGGCGTGCTCGGAGCCATGGAAACCGGCTATCAGCGCAGCAAGATTCAAGAAGAGAGCATGCATTACGAGATGCTCAAACACACGGGCGAGTACCCCATCGTGGGCGTGAACACCTTCCGCAACCCACATGGCGATCCGGTGCCTCAATCCATCGAGTTGGCCCGCTCCACCGAGGAAGAAAAGCGCTCCCAGCTGCAGCGCTTGCAGGCCTTCCACGAGCGCCATGCCCACGAGGCCCCTGCCATGCTCGAGCGGCTGCAACAAACCGTCATCGACAACGGCAACGTTTTTGAAGTGCTCATGGACGCCGTGCGGGTGTGCAGCCTGGGCCAAATCACCAACGCCTTGTTTGAAGTGGGCGGCCAATACCGTCGCAGCATGTAATGCCTGAGCCCGCACGAGACGCTCCCGCCCCCCTCGTGCTCATCAACCCGGCGGCGGCCGGCGGCCGTGGGGCGAGCATGGCGCCGGCCATTCAACAGTGGTTGCAGTCTCATGCAGCGGCCCGGCTGCATGTGCCCAGCTCACCCGAGGCCGCCCATGACTTGCTAATGCAAGCGGCCCCCAGATCGCGCGTGGTTTTGGTGGGTGGCGACGGCACCCTCCACAAATCGCTGCCCGCCCTGGTGGCGCAACAGCACAGCGTCGGTCTCGTGCCCTTGGGCAGTGGCAACGACACCGCACGCGCCCTGGGACTGCTGGGCACCCGCTGGCAACAAGCGCTTCAATGGGCCTTGACGGGCCCCAGCAGCGCGATGGACTTGGGCCGGTGCCACGCCAACGGGCGCTCGTGGTACTTCGCTAGCAGCCTGGCGGCTGGCTTTGACGCGTCTGTGGGCCTGCGGGCGCTGCGGGGGCCCCGGTGGCTGCGGGGCTTGCCGCGCTATCTGTGGGCCACGCTGTTGGAATTGAGCCAATTGCAATGTCACGCCATGCAGGTCTTTCACGAGGAGACGCTGTGGCACCAAGGCCCATGCCTGTTTGTGTCGGTGCTCAACACCGCCACCTACGGGGGCGGCATGCCCGCGGTGCCTCACGCCCAACACAACGATGGGCATTTGGACGCCGTCATTGCAGGGCACCTGGGGCGGCGCGCCACCGCGCTGCTGCTGCCCCGCCTGCTCGCCGCGCGTCATCTCAGCCACCCCAGGGTGCACACCCGGCGTCTGCAAAGCCTGCGCGTGGCGTGCGAGCATCCCATCGCGTTGGCGGGAGATGGTGAACCGCTGGCGCAGAGTGCCTCTTGGCGTGTGGAATCTTGCCCCGGGGCCTTGCCCGTGGTGCACGGCCCGGCGCAAAGGATGCCCCGGGGTTCATGAATGGGTCTCAAAAAGGGTCCACAATAGCGCCCTGATGACCGCATTGCCCCACTTCACGGCCCCGGCCACATTCGACAACGCCGAGGCCGCACTCGATCAGGTGCGCAGCATTTATCAGCGCAGCGTGGACCACTTGCGGCACGCCCTTCAAGATTACGTCGCCGGTGAAGAGCCCGCACAGCGGGTGCGCGCTTTTTACCCTTTTGTGCGCATTCACACCGACACCGTCGCGCGGGCCGACTCCCGGCTGGCCTATGGCTTTGTGGCCGGTCCGGGCACCTATGAGACCACGTTGACGAGACCCGATCTCTTTGCCCGGTACTACCGCGAGCAGTTTGACTTGCTGCTGCGCAACCACCTGGTGTCGCTCGAGGTGGGCACCAGCAACCAGCCCATTCCCGTGCACTTTTCTTTGGCCGAAAACGACCACCTCGAGGGCAGCCTGAGTGCAGAGCGCCGGCTTCGCATGCGCGACCTCTTTGACCTGCCTGACTTGGCCTCCATGGATGACGGCATTGCCAATGGCACGTTTGAGCCCCGCAGAGGCGAAGCGCTGCCGCTGTCGCTGTTCACGGCGCCGCGGGTGGACTACTCGCTGCACCGCTTGCGCCATTACACCGGCACGGCACCGGAGTATTTTCAGAACTTCGTGCTGTTCACCAACTACCAGTTTTATATCGACGAGTTCGTCAAATTGGGCCATGCCCTCATGGACGATCCGGCCAGCGACTACGACACCTTCGTGGAACCTGGCAATGTGATCACCCACCGCCGAGGCCCGTCCGACGCAACGTCGAGCCCTCAAGGCTCGCCGCCCCCACGTCTGCCGCAAATGCCGGCCTACCACCTCATGCGGGGTCAGAATTCGGGCGTCACCATGGTCAACATCGGTGTGGGGCCGGCCAACGCCAAAACCATCACCGACCACATCGCGGTGTTGCGGCCGCATGCCTGGATCATGCTGGGCCACTGCGCGGGTTTGCGCAACACCCAGCAGTTGGGTGACTACGTGCTCGCGCACGGTTATGTGCGCGAAGACCATGTGCTCGACGAAGAGTTGCCCCTGTGGGTGCCCATTCCGGCACTGGCCGAAATTCAAGTGGCGCTGGAGCAAGCGGTGGCCGACGTCACCCAGCTCTCAGGGTGGGACTTGAAGCACATTTTGCGCACCGGCACCGTCGCCTCCACCGACAACCGCAATTGGGAGCTGCTGCCCCATCCAGGGCCCGAAAAGCGCTTCAGCCAAAGTCGTGCCGTGGCCTTGGACATGGAAAGCGCCACCATTGCTGCCAACGGATTTCGCTTCCGGGTGCCCTACGGCACCCTGCTGTGCGTGAGCGACAAGCCCTTGCACGGCGAAATCAAGCTCCCCGGCATGGCCAATACGTTCTACCGCGAACGCGTGGACCAACACTTGCGCATTGGGCTGCGGGCGCTCGAGCTGCTGCGTGCCCAGCGCAAAGACCAACTGCACAGCCGCAAATTGCGCAGTTTTGCCGAGGTGGCGTTTCAGTAGGGTCGCCCGTCACGGCGAAAAGAAAAAGGGCCCGAATTGCTTCGGGCCCTTTTGGGCATAGTAGCCTGACAATGTCCTACTTTCACACGGGAATCCGCACTATCATCGGCGCAGAGGCGTTTCACTGTCCTGTTCGGGATGGGAAGGAGTGGGACCACCTCGCTATGGTCATCAGGCATAACTTGTTGCCAGCCCGCAGCCAAAAACTGCGAACCGACCAATTCATAGAATCTTCAGATTGCGTGAATATCTCATTGGATATTCACGAGGTATTGACTGCGCCTTTCGGCATTTCACGTCTACCCTGTCTTTGACCACTTTCAACAGAAAGCGTCAAAATTATAGGGTCAAGCCTCACGAGCAATTAGTACTGGTTAGCTTAACGCATTACTGCGCTTCCACACCCAGCCTATCAACGTCCTGGTCTCGAACGACTCTTCAGGGGGCTCAAGGCCCCGGCAAGACTCATCTTGAGACGAGTTTCCCGCTTAGATGCTTTCAGCGGTTATCTCTTCCGCACTTAGCTACTCGGCGATGCCACTGGCGTGACAACCGATACACCAGAGGTGCGTCCACTCCGGTCCTCTCGTACTAGGAGCAGGCTCTCTCAATCTTGCAGCGCCCACGGAAGATA
>RFSP01000052.1 GCA_009923895.1 Betaproteobacteria bacterium
TCAGCGTTGCGCGCGGCCAAGGTGCCGGTGGGGCGCGTCTACAACGCGCGCGACATCGCCCAAGACCCGCACTTTCGCGCCCGCGACATGCTGCTGAGCCAGACCACCCGCGATGGGTATACCGTGGAGGTGCCCGGGGTGGTCCCCAAGCTGATGGGCACCCCGGGGGGCGTGCGTGTGTCTGCACCGGGCTTGGGTGACGACACCGACGCGGTTTTGCGAGAACTGGGCTTGTCCAATGACGACATCGCCGCCTTGCGCGCGAAGAAGGTCGTGGCGTGAGCACCAGCAAGACCTTGGTGGTGCTGGGCGCTTTCAACGGCGCGCTGGCGGTGGCCCTGTCGGCCTTGGCCGCTCACTTGCCGCTGATGGCTGGGGCCTCCGCGCAAGGGGTGGCCAGCGCCTTGGAGATGCATCGCTTTCACGCCCTGGGCCTGGTGGCCGCCGGCGTCGTCGCGCAGGTGTGGCCTCAGGTGCGAGGCGTCGCTTGGGCCGGCGCCTTCATGGTTTTGGGGATCCTGCTTTTTTGCGTCAATCTGTACGCACGGGCCTGGTGGGGCTTTGATGCCCTGCGCACATTCGTGCCTTGGGGTGGCACGGCCTTCATCGTGGGGTGGGGCGTGTTGGCCTTGGGGGTCGCCACCAGCGTGACCCGGTCTCGGCCCGC
This sequence comes from Betaproteobacteria bacterium, assembly GCA_009923895.1. Classification (GTDB taxonomy): domain Bacteria; phylum Pseudomonadota; class Gammaproteobacteria; order Burkholderiales; family Burkholderiaceae_C; genus Rubrivivax. Next base: position 668 of record RFSP01000052.1, read on the forward strand.
CTAGAGCCTGTTCAGGGGACGATTTCGATAGAGGGGGCCAAGCCCGGTGCCAACTTGCGCAGCGCCGGCACCAACACTTGCTGTGCGGCCTCGCGAGCAGCTGCAAAGGCCGCCTCGAAGAGTTTTTCTTGTTCACCTTGGCGACCCACGAGGTACAGGCTGCGCCCTGCGCTGACCCCAGAGATCAAACCTGCATGCACCCCTGCGGCATGCTGACTGCCTTGTAGCAAACAAGTCGGTGTGGTCAAGGCCCAACCCAAGCCGGCGGCCACCATGGCGACCAGAGTGTCTGCTGTGTCCACCTCCAAACGAGGCGCCACTCGAAGGTCCAAACGCCGCAACAAGGTGTCCACCTGCGCACCCAAATGTGACTTGGCGTTGAACCGGATCATCGGCGTACTGGCAGCCAACCTCTGCAGGGCCTGCCGGCTGAAGCCGCGCAAGCGTGGACCTACCGGGGTCAACACGACGAAGGGCTCGCTATAGATCTGACGTGCCACGGGTCCATCCGTGCCGTGCAAGCCTTGAAGCGAATCGGTCGTGATGACAATGTCGAGTTCACGTGCCAACAGTTGTTCGCCTTGGTAAGGGGTCAGACCCGACCGTACCGCCATGCGCACCGTACGGTCCAGCATTCGCTTGATGAAATGCGGACCACAAGTGGCCGCAAAGGAGTCCACCAAGCCGATGGTCACCTCAGGTGCAATCCCCAAGCTGGCTTCCAGGACCTCAGAGCGAATCTGCGCACTGTCTCGCAACAGCACCCGGCCACGATTGAACAAAGTCAGGGCTGCGGGTGTCAATTTCAGCGGTCGGTGCTGACGGTCGAACAACACTACCCCCAGCATATCCTCCAATTGCCTGACCGCTTGCGACACGGCAGACTGCGTGGTCCCCAAACGCAAGGCAGCAGCCGACATGCTGCGCTCTTCTGCTGTGGTGACAAACATCTGCAACTGCTGCAGATCCAACGCTTTGTGTCGCATGGCAACGTACCGATAGGCTGCAGTCTCAGTCGATGCTTTCACCCAAGAATCGAAGCCAATTTTCTCCGAGGACCGCTCGGATGCGGCCTTCCTTCCAGCCTTTACGTTGCATCGCCTCGGTGAGCCGAGGGTAGTCGGCCAAGGTTTCCATGCCTTGAACAAACGGGGCACGCCCTCGGCCCGGGTTGGCCCGTCTTGCGTAGCCCTTGTCATGGCGCAACCAATCAAAGAATGCTTCGTCATGACCTTGGGTGAAATCGGTCCCAATACCCACATGAGCCTCGCCGCACACTTGAATCATGTATTCAAAGAGATCGACACAATCATCCAAGGTCGTTGCAGCCCCAGTCTTCATAAAAGGGGGGTAGGTGGCCACACCCACGAAACCGCCGCGATCCACGATTTCCTTGAGTTGATCATCGGTTTTGTTTCTCGGATGATTGAAAGCCCCGAAAGGGGCCACGTGGGTGTAAGCGCATGGCCGCTTGGAGTAGGCAATGGCTTCTGAGGAGGTCTTGGGCCCCACGTGAGACAAGTCCACCAAGATTCCCAGGCGATTCATCGCGTCGATCACTTCGCGACCGAAACCCGACAAGCCACCATCGCGGTCTTCCCAGCAGCCTGAGCCCACCAAATTTTGTGTGTTGTAGGTCAGCTGGATGACACTCAAACCCATGTCTTTGTACAAGGGAAGGAAATCCACGCGATCTTCAAGGCCCGAGGTGTTTTGCCATCCCAACAAAATGCCCACCTTGCCCAAGGCTTTGGCGCGACGAATGTCCGATGAGCTGCGCACCTGCATGATGAGATCGGCGTGGTCCACAAAGGCTTGCTTCCAGCGAGCCATATTGATCATCGTGTCGCGCGCGCCCTCCCACACCGAGCACGTGCAATTGGCAGCCGTCAATCCCCCTCGGTGCATGGCCTCAAACACATCTCGGCTCCATTTGGAGACCACCAGACCGTCAATCACGATGGCTGAAGAATGCAAAGACTCAGATGACATTCATCACTCCTTGGGGTCAATCATCATGCAAGAAATTGAAGAACTTCTGCGAGAAATTCAGAGGTCCGCGACTCAGCAAACATATGCCCACCTCCATCAAGAACCACCAAGCGTGCGCCCGGTATGTGTCGAGCAGCCTCTTGCGCAAACCAAACGGGCATGATGAGGTCATCTTTGGCGCCGATCACCAGCGAAGGGCATGCAATTCGCGGGTAATGCGGCCTCGCGTCAAAAGCCAAAATCGCTTCCAGCCGAGCCGCGATGCCTTGTGCATCTTGTGGGTGGTCTAAGGCCTTCTTCGCCAACATCGCCAACTGGTCGAAATGCTCACGGCGGTAATCAGGCGAGTACAAAAGCAGAGAATTGAACTCAAAGTAACGATCGGCTGGCAACGACCTCGCTGCCGCTTGCCGTAGCCTTTGCAACAACTGGAAATCTGGTGAGCCATGCGTCCATGGTGCCGCCAACACAAGGCGCGAGACTCGGACGGGACACCGGGTTGCCAAGGCGGTCGCCATGCCGGTGCCTGTAGACAAGCCAACGAGGTGGGCTTGGGGCCACCCCACCTCATCCATCAAGCCCTCAATGTCGGTAGACAGCTCCTCGATGGGCTCACCCTGTGGCGCTGGAGCGCTGCGACCGGTTCCACGCTGGTCATAGGTGAGGACCGAAAAGTGTTGGGCCAGCCCGCGGATCAACTCCGCCCGCGCTTGCGGTCCTGTCCCCTGCCCCGCACTCAGCACAAGTGGATGCCCCTGGCCCAAGACCTCATAGTAAATCTGATGCTTCCCAATTCTCGCCAACGGCATCTATTGCCCTCCACCAGGATCCAGCGCCGAATGATGAACTGTCTAAAGGAGAAAAACCATGCCTGCAGACACATCATCAAGGGTCGAATCAATTATTATTAGTTTTTCTAATAGTAAACCCGCACGGCCCAAAGGTCCTCAATCCAGACCTAATATGCCGTTTAATCAGGCGCAAAGCATCGATTTGAGTCCTCAGCGTTCAAGGGAGAACACCATGAATTTGCCTTCAAGAGTTTCCCAGCTGTTTGTCGCGATGGCTGTTGTCTGGGCCTTCGCAGCGGCCCATGCGCAAAGTTACCCACAACGCACCGTCACCTTGGTGGTTCCCTTCGCGGTAGGAAGTTCCACCGACATCATGACCCGGTTGGTCGCCAAAGGTCTGAACGAACGGCTGAAGACCACGCACTTCATCGTTGACAACAAGGCGGGCGCCAACGGCGTGATTGGCAGCGACTACGTGGCCAAAGCCAAGCCAGATGGATATACCCTCTTGGTGGGCACGGGCACCACTCACACCCAGGCACCTTGGATGATGAAGCAGATGCCCTATGACCCGATGAAGGACTTCGAGCCCATTGCAGGTATTGGCGGTGTCCCTCTGATGGTTGTGGTGGGCAAGGATTCACCCATCAAGTCCATCGATGACTTGCGCAAGACCGTCGGGGCCAATCCCGGCAAGTTCGCCTACGGTACGGCCTTTGGGGCGGCTACCGTTTGCAGTGAGAATTTGAAACGTGGGCTGAATATCGATCTGGTACAGATCCCCTACAAGAGCAGTCCTCAGGCCATCACCGACTTGATGGGCGGGCGCATCGCCATGATGTGCACCGATGCCAACACGGCCATGGGTCCGATCCGCAACAACCAGGTGCGTGCTCTGGCAGTGACAACCAGCAAGCGCAATGCCCAATTGCCCGATCTCCCGGCATTGGTCGAGATCCTGCCCAATTTTCCGGAAATGCGCTCTTGGGTGGGCGTCTTTGCCCCCAAGGGCACGCCCAACGAAGTGGTGCAGCTCCTGGCCCCAGCCATCCTGGCGGTGACCGAGTCTGCTGAGGTGCTGCGGGTTTTGACGCCCAATGGCTTTGAAAGATTGACGGCCAGCGGCCCTGCGCTGTCCTCATTCGTTCAGTCGGAGTTGATCAAATGGGAAAAACTCATCGAGCAAGCTGGCATTCAGCGTGAATGAACGTCCAAAAGAGTTCAATGGGTTTCACGCAAGCGCTGGCGCAATGGGCTGCCACAGCAACGCGGTCTTGGTCTGATCCAGCCAAGAGCGCAGCAGAACGCGGAATTGTCGACACCGTGGCTTGCATGGTGGCTGGGGCAGGCGACGCAGCTGTTGAGCGTGTGTCGAAGGGTCTTCAACATTGGGGTGGCTCAGGCCATGCCAGTGCCATTGGTCTCGATCAAGGCATGGATGCCCCATGGGCTGCCATGATCAACGGCACCGCGGCCCACGCCCTGGACTACGACGATGTTTTGGATCCCGCCGCCTCCCACGTGAGTGCGGTGCTGGTTCCGGCGCTTTTGGCCTTGGCCGAGGAAACAGGCGCCAGCGGCTCTGACGTGGTGGACGCCTACATCGTGGGCGTTGAGGTCCAAGAGTGTTTGGCCGAATCGGTCAATATGGCGCACTACACGCGAGGCTGGCACACGACGCTGACCTTGGGCGCACCTTCAGCCGCAGCGGCATGCGCACGCCTGCTCGGCCTGGATGCTCAACAAATGCTATTTGCCATGAGCTTGGCCACCAGCATGTCCGCCGGATTCAAGCGGCAATTTGGTACCCAAGCCAAGCCATTCCACGCCGGTTTGGGAGCCAAAAACGGCATATTGGCTGCGCGCATGGCTGCCGCAGGGCTCACGGCGGACCCGTCGCCGTTTGAAGGGGATCGCGGCTTTATGGATTTGATGGTCGGCGCACAGGCTCAAGGCTTCGGTCCTGAAATTGCTCGGCTTCAAGGGCCTACGGCCATCGTCTCTCCCGGAGTTTGGCTCAAGAGATACCCATGCTGCGCGAGCACCCACCGTGCCGTGGACGGATTGCTGCAATTGATGGGGCAGCATAGATTGCACAGCAGGGACTTGTTGCGTGTGCAGACTTGGGTTTCCGAGGCAGCGGTGCGCAATCTGATGTACCCTCAACCGGCAAACGAAATGCAAGCGCGCTTCAGCATGGAATATTGCTTGGCAGCCGCAGCGTCGGACGGCGATTTGACCCTGGCCACTTTCAGAGCCGCGTCCTTGAGCAGAGCGGACTTGAGGTCAGAGATGAAGAAAGTCTCCATGTGGACGGATCCAGAACAGCCGGCCGACATGCCTTCCACCGTAAAAAGTTGGGCGCGCGTCAACATCGAAACCACCGATGGTCGGCTGCTGCAGACCCGCGTCATCGACCCCAAAGGCTACCCGGCACAACCGCTTTCAGAAATTGAATTGGCCAACAAATTCAAAGACTGTGCCGCGCAGCAAAGCACCGAGATAGTCGACGCATTTCTCTCTTGGCGGCATATCGGTGACGCTCCTGAGATACACACGCTTGCAGCAATGTTGCGTCAAGTCCAACCACGAAACAGTCATTGAATGCCTTTCATGCGCTACTCCGCCTGGACCCTCATTCGACAAGCTTTCTCCGGCCAACAGGGCTGGACCCCCGCCTGGCGTGACGTGAAACCGCAGGACCATTACGACGTGGTCGTGGTGGGCGGAGGCGGTCATGGGCTGGCCACGGCTTACTACCTCGCCAAGGTCCACGGCCTGACCCGGGTGGCCGTGGTGGAAAAGGGTTATGTGGGATCAGGCAATGTGGGGCGCAACACCACCATCATTCGCTCCAACTACTTGCTGCCGGGCAACACGCCGTTTTATGAGTGGTCGCTCAAACTCTGGGAGGGCCTGGAGCAGGACATCAATTTCAACGCCATGGTGAGCCAGCGCGGCGTGCTCAACCTGTTCCACTCCGACGCGCAGCGCGATGCCTTTGCGCGCCGGGGCAACGCAATGCGCATCGCGGGGGTGGACGCCGAGTTGTTGGGCCGCGAAGACGTGCGTTCGCTGGTGCCTCACCTCGACTTTGACAATGCCCGCTTTCCGGTCAAAGGCGGACTGTTGCAGCCACGCGGCGGCACGGTGCGCCATGACGCGGTGGCCTGGGGCTACGCCCGTGCCGCCGATGCGCTGGGGGTGGACATCATCCAGGACTGCGAGGTCACGGGCATTCGGGTCACCGGCGGTCGCGCCGTGGGTCTGGAGACCACACGCGGCTACATCGGTGCAGGCAAGATCGGCTTGGCCGCGGCAGGCAATTCCTCTCGCGTGGCGGCCATGGCGGGCTTGCGTCTGCCCATTGAAAGCCACGTCTTGCAGGCCTTTGTGAGCGAAAGCATCAAGCCGCTGATCGACACGGTCGTCACGTTTGGGGCTGGCCACTTCTACATCAGTCAGTCCGACAAAGGCGGCTTGGTGTTTGGTGGGGACATTGACGGCTACAACTCCTACGCACAACGCGGGAGTCTGAGCCTGGTAGAGCACATGATGGAAGAAGGCGTGTCCCTCATGCCCATGCTTGGGCGCTTGCGCATGGTGCGCAGTTGGGGTGGCGTCATGGACATGTCGATGGACGGCTCCCCCATCATCGACCGCACGCCTGTTCAGGGCCTGTATTTGAATTGCGGTTGGTGCTACGGCGGCTTCAAGGCCACGCCCGCCTCGGGCTGGTGTTTTGCCCACACCATCGCACGCGACGAGGCCCATGCGCTGAACGCAGCTTATCGGCTTGACCGGTTTGCCACGGGCCGCCTCATCGATGAAAAGGGCGCTGGCGCCCAACCCAATCTGCACTGAGGCTCACGCATGCGCATCCATTGCCCCCATTGCGGTGACCGGTCGGTTGACGAATTCATGCAGTTCGGTGCGGCCGGTTTGGTTCGCCCCCATCCCGACGCGGGCTTGCAGGCTTATGTGGACTACGTCTACCTGCGCGACAACCCCGCAGGTCCACACCGCGAATTGTTCCAACACATCGGTGGCTGCCGCGCGTTCTTGAGCGTGTGGCGTGACACGCGTACGCATCAGATTCACGGTGTGGAGGTCGTCGCACCTGCGTTTGTCGGACAGGACGGACCGGGTGGTCAGCGGTCGCAGGAGGTGCAGCCATGAGCGTGTCGCACACCGCCCCTCGCCGGCTGGCCACAGGCGGTCGCATTGACCGCAGTCGCACCGTCACCGTTCATTTTGACGGCCGCGCCTATACGGCCCACCCCGGCGACACCTTGGCGTCGGCATTGCTCGCCCATGGTGTCAAACTCTTGGGTCGATCGTTCAAGTACCACCGTCCCCGTGGTGTGCTGTCAGCAGGCCCTGAGGAGCCCAATGCGCTCGTCGAACTGCGAACAGGAGCCCGGCGCGAACCCAACACCCGTGCCACCCAAGTGGAGGTGTATGAGGGCTTGATCGCCCAGAGTCAAAACCGCTGGCCTTCGCTGGCCTTTGACTTGCGATCGGTGAACGCGTGGTTCAGCCCCTTGCTGCATGCCGGCTTTTATTACAAAACCTTCATGTGGCCTGCCAAGTTTTGGGAGCGTGTGTATGAGCCTCTGATTCGGCGCGCAGCGGGTTTGGGGCGGGCCAGCGCGCAAGAGGACCCCGACACTTACGAAAAATGCTCGTTGCATTGCGACGTGCTTGTCATTGGCGGTGGAGTCGCGGGCTTGTCGGCCGCGCTGGCCGCGGCCCGCCGTGGCGAACGCGTGGTCGTGTGCGAACAAGATTTTGAGTGGGGTGGCCGCGCGCTTTCAGACGGGGGCGACATCGAGGGGCAACCGGCCACCGCCTGGCTGGAGCAGACCATGGCCGAGTTGGCACGGTGTGCCGACGTGACCTTGTTGCCTCGTACCACCGTGTTTGGCACCTTTGACCACGGGCAATTTGGTGCAGTAGAGCGCGTGAGCGACCATCTGCTCACCCCCCGGCCCCATCAGCCGCGTCAGCGTCTGTGGCGCGTGGTGGCCCAGCGCAGCGTGCTGGCCACTGGCGCCATCGAGCGGCCGCTGGTCTTTGAAAACAATGACCTGCCCGGCGTGATGTTGGCCGGCGCGGTGCGCACCTATGTGCAGCGGTTTGCCGTGACCCCTGGCCGCCAGGCCGTGGTGTTCATGAACCACGACGATGCAGCCATCACGATCGATCTGTTGCACCGAGCGGGCGTGACCGTGACCGCAGTGGTGGATCCTCGTGCGCAGCCTCCTGCGTCGGTGTGTGAAGCCGCTGCAAAGGCCCGTGCGCGGCTCATCCAAGGCGCAGTGATCCGCCGTGCCCTGGGAGGGGCCCAAGGGGTACGTGCCGTCGAGATTCAATCCTCACAAGGCACTCACCGCGTGGACTGTGACTTGGTGGCCATGTCAGGGGGCTGGAGTCCGGCCCTGCACCTGACCTCGCACCTGGGGCACAAGCCCCGGTGGGACGATCAACAGTCGGCCTTTGTGCCCGCGGCCTTGCCTGAAGGCATGGAAGTCGTTGGGGCCGTTGCGGGCGCTGGCGCGTCACCGATCAGCACCTTGTGGCGTGTGCGCGGTGCATCCAACAAAGCCTTTGTGGATTTTCAAAATGACGTTTGCGTGAGCGACCTGGAGTTGGCGCACCGCGAAGGTTACCAACGCGTGGAGCATCTCAAGCGCTACACCACCTTGGGCATGGCCACCGATCAGGGCAAAACGTCCAACATCAATGGCATTGGCATCATGGCCGAGTTGTTGAAGGTGGACATTCCGCAGGTCGGCACCACCACGTTCCGCCCGCCCTACACACCGGTGGCCATGGGGGTCTTTGCGGGGCACTCGCGGGGCAAACACTTCCGCCCCACACGCTGGGCCCCCACGCACGCGTTTTCGCAGGCGCGCGGTGCGGTCTTTGTCGAGGCGGGGCCGTGGATGCGGGCGATCTGGTCCTCGGTGAAGCTCGCCTTGGCGAAGCCGAGGTGGATGATCGCGGCCTTGTCGACCTTGAACTCCACACGACCCGACTTCAATTCGGCGATGGTGCGCTCGAGGTCGTTGGTGATCGTGCCAGCCTTCGGATTCGGCATCAGGCCCTTGCGGCCGAGCACCTTACCAAGCTTACCGACCTGACCCATCATGTCTGGCGTCGCGATGGCAACGTCGAAGTCGCTCCAGCCACCGTCAACCTTCGCGATCAGATCGGCGGCGCCGACCTCATCTGCGCCCGCCTTGGTCGCCTCGTTCGCCTTCTCGCC
>RFSP01000053.1 GCA_009923895.1 Betaproteobacteria bacterium
CGTAATTCAGGCGGCCTGGATTTTGTTTGGCATAGGCCACCAGATCGGCCACGCTCTTGATGTGCAGCCGCTCGGCCGTCTGCGCATTCATGACCAGCACGTTGGGGACCTGGGCCACCAGTGTGATGGGCGTGAAATCGCGCACGGGGTCGTAGGGCATCTTGCTGTACAGCCAAGGGTTGATGGCGTGGGTGGCCACCGCACCCATGACGATCGTCTGCCCATCGGGGGCAGCCTTGGCGACGAGATCGGCTCCCACATTGCCGCCTGCGCCGGGCTTGTTCTCCACCACCACCAGTCCCAAGCTGTCCTTGGCTTTCTCGGCCAAGGCGCGGGCCACGACATCCAGTGGCCCGCCGGGGGGATAAGGCACGACCAGCCTCGTGACTTTGGCCGGGGCCTGTGCGGCGGCAAATTCCAAGCCCGGGCCGATCAAAGCGCACATCAGCAGCAGGCTGAATCCAAGCACCTTCTTGCAGGAGATCCGCATCTCAAGCTCCCAACGCCTTGTCGGCCTCAGAGGTAAAACTGTCAGCATAGAACTCGTCAGCCGGCAAGCCGCAACGGGCCACAAAGTCACGCTGGGCCGACTCGACCATGATGGGCACGCCGCAGGCATAGACCTGGTGGCCTGACAAATCGGGCGAATCGGCCATGACGGCTTGGTGCACCAAGCCTGTGCGACCGGTCCAGCCATCTTGGGGTTTGGGCTCGCTCAAGACAGGGATGTAACGCAGCCACGGCAGGGCCTGCGCTTGTTGCAAGGCCCAATCATGAAGGTAAAGATCGGCCAGGCTGCGGCAACCCCAGTACAGCACCGTGGGCCGCTCGATGCCTTGGTCTTGCATGTGCTCGATGAGGGCTTTGATGGGCGCAAACCCCGTCCCACTGGCCAGCAAGACGATCGGTTTGGAGGAGTCTTCGCGCAAGAAGAAGGTGCCAAAGGGGCCTTCCATGCGCAGAATTTCCTTTTCTTTCATGGCGCCAAAGACGTGATCGGTGAACCGCCCGCCGGGCATGTGACGGATGTGCAGCTCAATGGCCGGAGGCGTGCCCATGCGGCTGGGGGCGTTGGCCATGCTGTAGCTGCGCCGAGCGCCATCGCGCAAGATGAATTCGACGTACTGGCCTGCTCGGTATTGCAGGTTTTGCGTGGCAGGCAGTTGAAGGTGGAGGATGGCCACATCGGCCGTGGGTTTGTCCAGACTCAGCACCCGGCTGGGCAGCTTGAGCACGGGAAATTGCCCTTCCCCAGGCACCGCACGCGCTTCCACGACGCAGTCGGTTTGAGGGGTGGCACAGCACGGCAGGATGAAGCCTGCGGCCTCCTCCGACTCGGACAAGGCTTTGGTCTGGTGCGCGCCGTGAATGACGCGTCCTTCCACCAAGCGACTCTTGCAGGAGCCGCAGGCGCCGTCCCGACACCCATAGGGCAAGCCAATGCCCTGTCGAATGGCCGCTGCCAAGATCGGTTCGTCGCGTTCAACGGAAAAGTGGCGCTGAGAGGGAATGAGTGTGACTTGGATGCTCATGGCTGGAGGACAATCGAGCTTGCAATCTGCAATCCTCCATTGTGCTCCGAATGCAGCCACACCGAATCTTTCGTCGACCGACCCTGCTCATCGTGGGGTGTGGAGACATTGGAATGCGGGTCCTTCAGGTCCTGGGGCCTTTCTGGCATGTCCTGGCACTGACATCGTCCCCTGAGCGCTGTGCCGTCTTGCGTCAGGCAGGGGCTCAGCCCTTGTTGGGCAATTTGGACGAACCCGCCACGCTGGGTCGCCTGGGCCGGCTGGCCGATGCGGTCTTGCATCTGGCACCGCCGCAAGCCTCGGGTCGCCGGGACCGGCGCACCCAAGCGCTGCTGCAGGCCCTGGGCAGGGGCGGACGCGTTCGACGACTGGTGTATTGCAGCACCACCGGTGTTTACGGTGATTGTGAAGGGGCCTGGGTGGATGAAACCCATCCCGTGCATCCCACAACCGAGCGCGCCTGGCGTCGCGTAGACGCTGAAGCCCAGGTGCGGCATTGGGGACGGGCGTTGGGTTGCGCGACCACCGTGCTTCGAGTCCCGGGCATTTACGCCAGCAATCGCCCTGGCGGTCATCCTCGTGAGCGTTTGCTCAAAGGTTTGCCTGCGCTTCGGGAGTCTGATGATGTGTATACCAACCACATCCATGCCGACGACCTGGCCCGCGCATGTGTGGCAGCACTGATGAGGGGCAAGCCCCAAAGAATGGTCAATGTGGTCGACAACTCTGAGATGCGCATGGGCGACTACTTTGATCTGGCGGCCGACCTCTGCGGACTGCCTCGCCCACCTCGCATCCCTCGGGACGAAGCCCAGACGGTGCTGCCCACGATGATGATGAGCTTTATGAGTGAGTCCAGACGTTTGCACAACCGCCGATTGAAAGACGAGTTGCGACTTCGCTTGCGTTATCCGACAGTTCGCGAGGGCTTGAGCTCAGGGTGAGCGCTGCTCCTAAGGAGCCTTTTACACGCCCTCGGGACGTTTGAGCACCTTCATGCGGTCGACGGTGTACACAGGCACCGACATGCGTTCGCCGTCGCGAACAATGTCAAGCACCACCGTGCGTTCGGCCGGCCCCCCACTCCACAAGGCTTGCCACAAGTCACCCAAGGCACGCACCGGCCGTCCATCGATGCGCTCGACGCGGTCGCCGGCGACCAAACCGGCCACGTCGGCTGGGCTGTCATCGTTGATCCGGATGACACGCAGCCCGGACACCGTCTCTGTGCAGTGCATGCCCAGCCAAGCGCGGTGACTGGCGGCGCTGCGGCCTTGCTCTCGCATGTCTTTCAAAGCCGACCGCAACAGGTCCACTGGCACAAACACGTTGACGTTTTGCCGCGGGCGGGTTTGATTGCCCACCAATGGCACCACCAGAGAGCCGATGCCCAGCAGTTCTCCCGCTTGATTGAAAAGCCCCGCACCGGAGTGGTCGGTTCGGGCCGGCGCCACATACAAGGCGCCCTCAATGTGGTATTCCCAACTGCCTGAATAGGATCGCCGTGCGATGAGCTCGGTCCATCCGACCTCGCCCTGCGGGCCGCCGCTGACCATCATCATGGGTTGCTCTTGCGGATGGTCTAGCGAATCACCCAAAGGGACCGCGGGCTTTTGCATGGGAGTGAGTGGCTTTAACAAGGCCAAGCCTGTGGCCACGTCATAGGCCACCACGCGCGCCGGCCAGCGGCGGTCTTGGTCGTCAATGAGCTCGACTTGCTGCGCCTCCAGCACCAAATAACCGACGGTGACCACCAGCCCGTCAACGCCGATGACGACGCCCGAACCTTCGCGGTTCGCCCCCAAAGACGCCACCGAAGGCGCGTCTTCGATGGCGATGGACCGAACGCCCAGCACCGACTCATGAGCCCGCTGCAAAGGCCGCAAGAGGTCTTGCACGCTGGCGGCTTGGGCGGGGAGCCACAGACCCAGGCCCAGGCCCAGACCCAGGCCCAGACCCAGGGTGAGCAATAACCGCCTCATGCAGAACTCCACACGAGATCTGCGCAGGCTCATGGTGAAAAGTGCGGCCGGCATGGCCATAGCTTGCAGCTTAAGCCGCCGCCCTGCAACCCCCCAAATTGGGGCGAGGCGACGGCGAGGCGGGGGCGAGGCAGCTCAACGTCGGCCAAAGGGGCCGCGGCCGCGCCAGTAGGAGATCATGAGCCAGCCGCCCAGCATGCCTCCCAGATGCGCAAAATGTGCAACGCCGGTGGAGCCCAGCATGCCAAAGGCCAACTCAATGACGCCAAACAACAGCACGAAAGTTCGTGCCTTCATGGGGATGGGCGGAAACAGCGGCATGACGGTGCGGTTGGGGAACATCATGGCAAAGGCCAGCAGCAGCCCATAAAGTGCCCCCGATGCACCCACGGTGGGTACCGGCGAGCGGGTGATCGCCCCCACCAGGAGCTGGGTCACGGCGGCCGCCACCAGGCTGGCCAGCAGGAACTGCGCAAAGCGCTTTTGCCCCCAAATGCGCTCGATTTCCGAGCCAAACATCCACAGCCCCAGCATGTTGAAGAACAGATGCCAGGTGTCTCCATGCAACACACTGTAGGTGACCAGTTGCCAGGGCCTGAAATGAGAGCTCGACAGTGGCCACAAAGAAAACCACATGTCCAACGGCAGGAAAAAGTTCAGGCAAAAAAGCGCCACGCAAGCCAGGATGATGGCTTTGGTGACGGGAGGCATGTCTGGCATAGGCCGGATTTAATCATGAACTCCACAGCCAGGGCTCAACCGTTCCCGGACGCCTGTGGCTTCGAGTCTTGCGCTTTCGGCGCATGTCATGGGACGGGAGGTCCACCTGAAAGCAAAGTTGGATCGCCTGAGGGCCCAGAGGTCACCATGCAGGTGGTGCCCGAGGCCAGACTCGAACTGGCACGCCTTGCGGCGGCGGATTTTGAATCCGCTACGTCTACCGATTTCGTCACTCGGGCAGCGAGCCGGACAACCGGCTGCGGTGAAGTGCGAAGTATCGCACGTCTTGAAGGGACCCTGACCGGGGCATTCAAAAAGGCCCTGTCAAAGTGGATGCCCAGGGGGCCTGAAAAACCCCATCTGACACCACCGAGCCTGCCTGCTGCGACAATTGGCGCTCCAGGAGTTGGACATGCCCCCGCCTTACAAGACCGTGGAAGATGTGATCGGTGCCACGCCGTTGGTTCGGCTGCAGCGTTTGCCGGGACCGGCTGTGGCGGCGCGGGGCAATGTGTTGCTGGGCAAATTGGAGGGCAACAACCCGGCGGGATCGGTGAAAGACCGGCCCGCGATCAGCATGATCCGCCGCGCCGAAGAGCGCGGACAGGTCAAGCCCGGAGACACGCTGATTGAGGCCACCTCGGGCAATACCGGCATCGCTTTGGCCATGGCTGCGGCGGTGCGTGGCTATCGCATGGTGTTGATCATGCCGGAGGACTTGTCCATTGAGCGCGCACAGACCATGCGTGCCTTTGGTGCCGAGCTGATTCTCACCCCCAAGACCGGTGGCATGGAATACGCGCGAGACTTGGCCGAGCAAATGCAGCGCGAGGGCAAGGGCGTGGTCTTGGATCAATTTGCCAACGCGGACAACCCGCGCGCGCACTACGAGACCACAGGCCCCGAAATATGGCAAGACACGAGTGGCCGGGTGACGCACTTTGTGAGTGCCATGGGCACCACGGGCACCATCACGGGGGTCGGTCGGTACCTGAAGGAAAAGAATCCGGGCGTGCGCATTGTGGGGGCGCAGCCGAGCGAGGGGTCTCGCATCCCTGGCATTCGCAAATGGCCTCAGGCCTACCTGCCCAAGATTTACGATCCCTCCATCGTCGATGAGCTCGTCTATGTGTCGCAGGCCGACGCGGAAGAGATGGCCCGGCGCATGGCTCGCGAAGAGGGGATTTTTGCTGGTATTTCCGCCGCCGGCGCTTGCTGGGTGGCTTTGCAATTGGCTCAGACGCTGGAAAACGCCACCATCGTCTTTGTGGTGTGCGACCGAGGCGACCGGTATTTGTCCACGGGTGTGTTTCCGGCATGAACAACGCCTTGCGTCACGACATGCGGTTTTGCCCCAGCTGCGCCGCGCCTTTGGCCCGCGTGCGGGCCTTGGAAGACGGTGGCGAGAAAGAACGCCTTCGTTGCAGCGCCTGTGGATGGACGCATTGGAACAATCCGGTCCCAGTGCTTGCTGCCGTGGTGGAGTGCTCGGACCGTGAAGGCCGCATTCTGCTGGCACGCAATGCAGCCTGGTCGGGCAAGATGTTTGCGCTGATCACCGGCTTCATGGAGGCCGGCGAAACGCCGCAAGAAGGGATCGCGCGCGAGGTTTTGGAAGAGACCTCTTTGACGGTGACGTCGACCCGGCTGATTGGCGTGTACGATTTTCAGCGCATGAACCAACTGATCGTGGCTTATCACGTGGTCGCGCATGGAGAGATTCAGCTTTCGCCGGAGCTCGTGGACTACCGTCTGATGCGCCCCGAGGAAGTGCGATGTTGGCCCGCTGGGACGGGGTATGCGCTCGCCGATTTTTTGCGCTCCCGTGGACACGAGCCGGTGTTCATGGACCGCGTTTGAATTTTTTTGACTCAGAGATTTATATGATTGCCATGCAAGCCGACAAAGAACTGGACACCTGCGGACTCAACTGCCCCTTGCCCATCCTGAAGACCAAGAAGATCTTGAACGACATGGCCAGCGGCCAGATCTTGAAGGTCGTGGCCACCGACCCCGGATCGTTGAGAGACTTTGAAGCCTTTGCCCGACAAACGGGGCATGAGATGGTGGAGCAGGTCACGCAGGGTGACCGCTACGAGTTCTACTTGAAGCGTCGCTGAGCGGGCTCAACGCATGACGGTACGGGTTGTCAAGAGGCTCTAGAGCGAGGCACTAGAGGTAGGCACTAGAGCGACAAACCTTTGAGGTAGGTTCTGAAACCGCTGCCCAATGCCGGGTGATTGAGCGCCAGCTCGATATTGGCCTCCAAGAAGCCCTCTTTGCTGCCGCAGTCGTATCGCTTGCCTTCGTAGCGGTAGGCGAATACTTTTTCTCGACGCAACAGGGCCGCGATGCCATCGGTGAGCTGAATCTCTCCTCCCACGCCGCGCGGTTGGCTGGCAATCTCATGAAAGACGCCTGGGGTGAGGATGTAGCGACCCGCCACACCCAATCGGGAAGGCGCATTCTCGGGCGCAGGCTTTTCGACAATGCGGTTCACGTCGACCAGCCGGTTGCTCACGGGGGTGCCGTCGACGATGCCGTAACGGCGCGTGTGCTCGAGCGGGACTTCTTGCACTGCCAGGATGGATGCGCGCCACTCGGAGAATCTGTCGACCATTTGCTTGAGTACCGGGGGCTGTCCGACCATGAGGTCGTCCGCCAGCAGGACGGCAAAGGGTTCATTGCCCACCAAGCGCTGGCCACACAGCACGGCGTGCCCCAGACCCAAGGCTTGAGGCTGACGCACATAAATGCATTCCATGTCGTCGGGTTTGACGCTGCGCACCACCTCGAGCAGTTCTTGCTTGCCGGCTTGTTCCAACGCGACCTCGAGTTCGAAGGTCATGTCGAAATGGTCTTCAATGGGCCGCTTGTGTCGGCCGGTGACGAAGATCATTTCTCGAACGCCCGCTGCGTAGGCCTCTTCGACCGCGTATTGAATGAGCGGCTTGTCCACCACGGGCAGCATTTCTTTGGGCTGGGCCTTGGTGGCTGGCAAAAAGCGCGTGCCCAGGCCAGCAACGGGAAAGATGGCTTTCTTGACCAACATGGGGACGCTCCGGGAATTCATGATTTCAATGGCAAGGATTTTGGCACGGGTCTAGAGGTGGCAGATTGCTTCAGGCCCTTACGGCCTTCGCAATGACGGTGTGGGCTGCGAGATTGCGTCAGGCCCCTGGGGCCTTCGCAATGACGGTGGAGGGGTCATTGCGAGACCCGCAGGGCCGAAGCAATCTACCCGAGCCGTTCCAACTGTTCCTTCAGCCGGCTCAAATTCTGGCTGAAGCCCTCCAGCCGCTCGCGTTCTTGAGCCACCACCGCGGCCGGGGCACGAGCCACAAAACTTTCGTTGCCCAATCGAGACTGGGCCTTGTCGATTTCGCCCTGCAAGCGCGCGACTTCTTTGGTCAGGCGCTCTCGCTCAGCGCCCACGTCAATTTCCACGTGCAGCGCCATGCGGGTCTCGCCCACCACCGAGACGGGCAAACTGTGCGTGGCCGCGACGAATGCCGCCTCGTCACTTACCAGACGCACTTCGCTCAATTTGGCCAGCGACTGCAGGAGATTTGAAGCCTCTTGCACAAAGGCCGCATCGCCATGCACCAACAAGGGCATGCGCTGCGCGGGTGACAGGTTCATCTCGGAGCGAAGGGCACGCACTGTGGCCACCAGCGCTTTCAAACGTTGCACCCACGCATCGGCTTGTGAATCGATGCGCTCAAGCTGCGCTTTGGGATAAGGCGCTGCAATCAATCCCAGAGTGTCGTCAGCAGGCTTGCGCGCGGCCACAGGGGCCACCCGCTCCCACAACTCGGCGGTGATGAAGGGCGTGAGCGGGTGCAGCAGCCGCAGAATCGTTTCGAGCACACGGATCAATGTGCGGCGCGTGGCTCGCTGAGTGGCGGCATCCCCTTGCTGGATCTGGACTTTGGCAATTTCCAGGTACCAATCGCAATACTCATCCCATACAAAGGTGTAGAGCGCCTGGGCCACGAGGTCCAGGCGGTACTCCTTGAATCCTTGTTCGACTGCGGCCTCGACGCGCTGCAGCTCCCCGGTGATCCAGCGATCGGCTTGAGAGAATGACAAATAGCCCCCCGGGACGCAGGCTCCCGCTGTGTGTTCCTGCAGGCCGCAATCGTGTCCTTCGCAATTCATGAGCACAAAGCGCGTGGCGTTCCACAGCTTGTTGCAGAAATTGCGGTAGCCCTCACAGCGCTTGGTGTCGAAATTGATGTTGCGGCCCAGGCTGGCGTAGCTGGCCATGGTGAAGCGCAAGGCATCGGCGCCATAAGCGGGCATGCCTTGCGGGAATTCTTTCTTCACGCGCGCAGCGACCTTGGGCGCGGTTTCTGGCTTGCGCAAGCCCGTGGTGCTCTTCTGGACCAAGGTGTCCAAGTCCACGCCTTGAATGAGGTCGACCGGGTCGAGCACATTGCCCTCGGACTTGCTCATCTTCTTGCCTTCGCTGTCGCGCACCATGCCGTGGATGTAGACATCGCGGAAGGGCACTTTGCCGGCGAAGTGGGTGGTCATCATGATCATCCGGGCGACCCAGAAGAAGATGATTTCGTAGCCTGTCACCAACACGCTGGAGGGCAGGAACAGATTGAGTTCGGGCGTTTTCTCAGGCCAGCCCAGCGACGAAAAAGGCACGAGCGCCGAGGAGTACCAGGTGTCCAGCACGTCGGCATCGCGCTGCAGCGCGCCGGTGTAGCCCGCAGCTTGGGCCTTGGCGCGCGCTTCGTCCTCGTTGTGGGCCACAAAGAGTTCGCCACCGGTGCCATACCAGGCCGGAATTTGATGTCCCCACCACAGCTGGCGCGAGATGCACCAGTCTTGAATGTTGCGCATCCACTCGTTGTAGGTGTTGACCCAGTTCTCGGGCACGAAGCGCACCTCGCCGGAGTCCACGGCGTCGATGGCCTTTTGAGCGATGCTGCGCCCGTCGGGGCCGGGTTTGCTGACGGCCACGAACCATTGGTCGGTGAGCATGGGCTCCACGATCTGGCCCGTGCGGGCGCAGCGCGGGACCATGAGGCGGTGCTTCTTGACCTCTACCAAAAGACCCAACGCCTCCAGGTCGGCCACGACTTTCTTGCGGGCCACGAACCGGTCGAGGCCGCGGTAGACCTCGGGGGCCAGGTCGTTGACCTTGGCCTCAAGATCCAGGACGCCGATGGCGGGCAAGCCATGGCGCTGGCCCACGGCATAGTCATTGACATCGTGGGCTGGAGTCACCTTGACCACACCGGTGCCGAATTCGCGGTCCACATAGGCATCGGCAAGACCGTGCGTCTGCCGCTGGTCCTCACCCCGGCCAATTACGCCT